>NZ_JAUSTO010000002.1:0-268939 GCF_030812885.1 Moryella indoligenes | reverse complement strand
GCCCCTGAATTTGCCCCATGACCAGAAAGAATTTAGAAAAATCAAAGCTTATAGCTATTTTCCTATCGGGTTCGAGTCCCGCGTATCTCAGTATAAAAATGCAGTAAAAGCCCAGAAAACCTTGTAAAATCAAGGGATTCAGGGCTTTTTTGTCTTCAAAAGAGCAATACGAAAAATGGACAAAAAACGGCATATTCCTGTTCTTTCCCATTCCTTTTTGAAAGCTTCGTGTCATTTTCGTGTCACAATTAGCTACTCTTTATACAAGATTTTAGAATAAAAACGACAAATGTCTTGCCAAAGTCTTAATGTCTTGCCAAAAATCTTGAAAAATTAAATAGAAAGCTATAGAATAAAACTCAGAGTAAAAAAGTCGCACTGAAATGATAAGCGCAACGGGCAGTAAAAGGAGGAATGAAGATGAAAAAGTCTGTAAAGGTTTTATTTGGGGCAGCTATGATATCTGTACTCACCGCAATGACATCTCTTGCAGCTGTCGGCTGGGTAGATAATGGAGATGGCCGCTGGTGGTACTCCATCAAATCAAATAATTCTGACTGGTATCGCGGAGAGATCGGACAGGTAAAGTGGGCGTGGATTGACGGGAATCAGGATGGTATTGCGGAGTGCTACTGCTTTGATGATGGCGGCTGGCTTCTGATGAATCGTAAGACACCGGATGGTTATATGGTGAATGCAGCCGGACAGTGGACTGTAAGGGGCGTGGTGCAGACAAAATCTGCGTATATCCACAGCAGTAATTCCCAGGATTAAAACAGAAAATTCAATATAAGAGGATATATACGAGAAAGATTCGTTTGATTTCTTTGACGGAGTACCTGAAAGCAATGTGTTGGGTTCATTGCCTTCAGGTACCCTTTTTGTTTTTGAAAAATTGGTTTTAAACTGTCAGATTTCAGCTCCGGGGGTGCTTGCATTTCAGGGATGTGATAAAATAACGAGGAAAGACTCCTTGCGCTTGCGCAAATGGAGTCTTGACGAGAAAACTGATCGAGCAGTAGCGAGATGATAAAATAAAAATTACGCACAGCATACAGGAGGCGCAGTGAGTACACAGTCAAATAAGAATCTTGCAGTTGCTGTCCTCCGGGCACGAAACGGAGAGATTCCGGGATTTGAGGATTTCTATCTGCTTACCTGTCAGAATACACTCAGCGACATTCAAGGCACCGTCAGGGATGAAAAGGAAAGTTGGGAGATCCTGTCTGAGGTATACACAGAGGTCTGGAGGCGGCGCGACAACATACCGGAGACGGGGATCGTCCGACCATGGATCCGCGTTCTGATCCGCGAGGTATCAAAGCGGCGCGGCGGAACCTTAATTGAGGAATTCTCCGGAGAAAGTGTGAGTGAAGCAGAGAGAGATTCCAAGGAACATATGGTCGATATACTGGTACAGATTGAGGAAGAACTCGGACTGCTAACGCTGCCGGATAACATATTGGGCAGAAGGCGACATAGCGGTGCTGTTACTGTTATCATAAAATTTTTTCTGGGACTTGGTTTTATTGCTCTCTCCGTGTGTGCAGTGTTCCTGCTTCTGCGAATGCTGCGACATGAGGCGGCTTCCCTTCAGGAATTGGAGCCTGTGAGTGAGGAGAGCTCAGAGATATTGGCAGTAGAGCAGACAGAGGCAACGGCTGCGGAGCCCGAGGAGCAGCCGGGCTGGAATGTCACGAAGGAGGGAAGACGTTATAAGAATCCGGATGGGAGCTGGCATGAGGGCGGCTGGCTCGAAGATGGGAATGCTCTTTACTATCTGAATGAAGACGGCTATGCATTGAGCGGACGGCTTGCGCTGGAGAATCAGAACTTTATTTTCAATGATGAGGGCGTACTGAAATCCATTACGCGGAGCTATGCGCTGGAGGATCACGAGACTATAGTTTCAGTTCAGATGAAGGAGTACGGCTATCAAGAGGATGCAGAGAGAATCATCCGGCACTCGATTGTTCTTGACGGGGACTGGATTTATTTTATGATCGCAGATGAGGATGGCGAAGAGGGAGCTGTACTTTACCGCGCACGTCGCGGGGCAGATGAATATCAGCTGATTTCTGAGAATGTTTCCGGTTACACGGTACAAAATGATGCGCTCTGGTATTGTAAGGGTGGCTCTGTCATTCGCTTTGAGAAGGCAGATACAGAGTATGTGAAGCCAGAAGAGGATGCAGTGGAGAGTGCAGCGTTTACGGAAGGCTTGTCAGAGGATCAGATGGTTGAGGCATTTCCCTCGTCAGAATAAGATCAGGCGGGCGATGTCGACAAACGGGCGGCATATTCTATGAGATCCGCTGTGAATGCGCGGAGCGAATGGATGCTCAGGTCAGGAACAAATGGAGCAAAGGCATATGGGAAAAATATTTTATGTAATGGGAAAGAGTGCATCGGGTAAGGACACGCTCTACAGGCGCTTGCTTGAGGCTCTGCCACAGCTGGAACCTCTGATTCTCTATACCACCCGGCCCATGCGGGAAGGAGAACAGGAGGGGAGAGAGTACCATTTTGTGACTCCGGAGAAAATGCGGGAGCTTGAGGCAAGGGGGAAACTGATTGAGAAGAGAGATTACAGCACGGTGCAGGGAGTCTGGAGCTATGCGACAGTGGACGACAGAGCTGTTGAGGTATCGGGGGAGAAGGCTTATCTTGGGATAGGGACACTTGAGAGCTATGAGAGGCTGAAGCACTATTACGGTGATGCGGCAGTCGTGCCGATTTATATCACCGTTCAGCCGGGAAAGCGGCTGCAGCGCGCTCTGTCCAGAGAGCGGACGCAGGCGAGGCCGGACTACACAGAGCTCTGCCGGCGCTATCTCGCAGATGAGAGAGATTTTTCTGAGGAACGGCTTGCAGCTGCAGGCGTGAAGCAGCGCTATGAAAATGATTCTCTGGAGCGCTGCCTTGCCGAGATTATAAGGGATGTGATAAGATATGCTTGATTTTTCAGACGTAGCGGGTCAGGATAGCGTGAAGGAGCATCTGCGGACAGCTCTGCGCTCCGGCCGTATCTCTCATGCCTATATGCTGATCGGAGAGAAGGGGCTGGGGAAGCAGACGCTTGCAGATGCCTTTGCGAAAATGCTGTTCTGTGAGAAGGACAGTCTGCACCCCTGTGGAAGCTGCCATGCCTGCCGGCAGGTGGAGGCTCTCACTCATCCGGATCTCATTCATCTGAGGCATGAAAAGCCGAACAGCATCGGCGTGGATGATGTGCGGGAGCAGCTCGCTGCAGAGGTGGCGATACGGCCCTTCTCCGGAAGAAAGCGGGTTTTTGTGGTTCCGGAAGCGGAAAAGATGACTGTTCAGGCTCAGAATGCCCTACTGAAGACCATTGAGGAGCCCCCGGAATATGCAGTGATATTTCTGCTCACGAAGAGTGAGGAAGCCCTGCTGGAGACTATACGTAGCCGCTGTGTGAAGCTTAAGCTGAGGCCAGTGGCGGAGCGGGAGCTGGCAGCAGCACTGCTGCGGCGGGGAGATATCAGCCGGGAGCGCGTGTTGCTTGCCGCACGCTTTGCACGGGGGATACCGGGGCTGGCAGAGCAGATGGCAGTCTCGGAGGAGTTTCAGAAACGCTGTGAGGAGACGCTGGAGCTGCTGCTGCATTTACCGCAGGCCAATGCAGTTTTTGTGAATGAAGCGGCAGAAAAGCTGCAGGCTTTATATCCGGAGCTCAGAGAGCTCCTTGAATTTTTGCGCATGTATTACAGAGATCTGCTGTGTGCAAAGCAGGATCATAGTGGAGAAAATCTAATTTTTGCAGGCTATGAGACAAGGCTGCTCCGGGCTGCTAAGGAGCTCAGCTTTCCGACTGCGGGAAGAATCCTGGATGAGATCAATCGCATGGAGGACAGGCTCAGGGCGAATGTGAATCCGGAACTTGCACTGGAGCTGCTTCTGCAGGAGATCCGGCAGGGCGGAAGGAAGGGAAAATAGAATGGCAATGGTGGTAGGAGTCCGATTTCGTGAAATCGGTAAGATATATAGCTTTAATCCGGGAGAGCTCAGGCTTCACCGGGGAGATCATGTTATAACGGAGACCTCAAAGGGACAGGAGTATGGAACCGTGGTTCTTGGGAATTATGAGCTGTGTGAGGGGCATATAGAGCAACCGCTTCGCACCGTGCTCAGAAAGGCAAATGCAGAGGACGAGGCGCGGGTACAGGAGCTCCGTACAAAGGAGCAGGAGGCGCTCCGGATATGCCGGCAGAAGGCGATAGAGCGGAAGCTCGAGATGAAGATCATTTCGGCGGAATATGCCTTTGATGACAGCAAGCTGCTTTTTTATTTTACGGCAGATGGACGCGTTGACTTTCGTGATCTCGTAAAGGATCTCGCGGCTGTCTTTCATATGAGAATAGAGCTGCGTCAGGTCGGCGTGCGGGACGAGACCAAAATTATCGGTGGTATGGGTCCCTGCGGACGTCCGCTCTGCTGCCATTCCTGGTTGTCAGATTTCGTTCCGGTCTCAATCAAGATGGCGAAGGAGCAGAATCTCTCTCTGAATCCTCAGAAGATCAGCGGCGTGTGCGGAAGACTGATGTGCTGTCTGAAAAATGAGGCGGATACTTATGCGTATCTGAATGCTCAGCTGCCGCGCCGCGGAGACTCTGTGGAGCTCTCTGAGGGAGAGCGGGGAGAAGTGATAGAGGTCAATGTCCTGAAGCAGACCGTGAAGGTACTGGTGATTCTGGATGATGATGAGCGTGAGGTGCGCGAGGTTCCGGCCGCGGAGGCAGTCTTTATAGCGCACAAGAAGAAAGGGCAGCCCAGTCAGCTGAAGAAGGATGCAATGGCAAAGCGGGAGGCGATGCTTCAGGAATCCAGAGAGAGGGCCCAGCGAAAGGAGCGCGCTGCCGAGGGCAGTGACAGGACAGAGAACGGCGGGACAGAGAGCGTGAGGTCTGAGGGCGGACGAAGCCGGAGAGAGCGCAGACGTCCGGGAGCTTCTTCCGGGAATGCAGCTCTGCATGAACAGCAGTCAGAGGGAGGAAATGCTTCCGAGAGCCGTGAAAACAGCGGAGGACGTAAGCGCTATCCGAAGGAAAACAGAGGCGGCCAGAATGCAGAATTAAGAGGGAACGCTGCGACGGAGAGAGCAGAGAACGGGGAGACAACTGCCCCCCGTCCGAGACGCAGGCGCAGACGGCATCCGGAGGGAGGCCAGAGCGCGGAGACCAGAGTGAGAACAGGAGAGAGAGCAGAGGAGAGAAGGCCTCAGACACAGGAAAAGCGGGAGCAGCATGACTAGACTGCTCCCGGGAGAGCGCATTGACGATCTGCAGCGCAGCTCCCTTCATATTATTCAGAATCCGGAGAAGTTCTGCTTTGGAATGGACGCGGTTCTGCTGAGCGGTTTTGTGAGGGTAAAGCATAAGGAGCGCGTCACGGATCTGTGCAGCGGGAGCGGAATCATCCCCCTCTTACTCAGCGCCAAGACGAGAGCCGGGAGCATCACTGCAGTGGAAATTCAGCAGGATATGGCGGATATGGCTGAACGGAGTGTAGAGCTCAATGGGCTGGAGGAGCGGATACGCGTGATTTGCGCGGATCTCCGGGACGGGCGTTCGGCAGGCCGCAGCGGTACTCAGGATGTTGTGACCTGCAACCCGCCGTATATGGCGGCGGGAGAGGGGATTCCAAATCCGGAGAGCGCTGTCGCGATTGCGCGGCATGAGCTCTGCTGCACGCTGGAGGACGTGGTGAGGGAGAGCGCCAGACTCTTACGAAACGGCGGTCGCGTGAGCTTTGTATACAGACCGCATCGTCTTGCGGAGCTGATGACACTGCTCAGGAGCTATGGGCTTGCACCAAAGCGCATGAAGCTGGTGTATCCTTATGTTGACAGAGAGGCCAATATGGTGCTTCTCGAGGCATCAAAGGGGGGCGGAAGCTTTCTGAAGGTCGAGGCCCCGATTATTGTATTTCGGGAGCCGGGTGTCTATACGGACGAAATACGAGAAATCTATGGATATTGAGCTGGCGGGGGCGGAACTATGTCTGGGAAGATCTATCTGGTGGCGACACCAATCGGAAATCTGGGAGATATCAGCGCGCGGGCGCTTGAGGTGCTCCGCGAAGCAGATCTGATCGCAGCGGAGGATACGCGGAACTCGCTGCGTCTCCTGAATCATTTTGAAATAAAAAAGCCGCTGACAAGCTACCATGAGTACAATAAAATAGAGAAAGCCTATCAGCTGGTGCGGGAGGCCCAGACAGGAAAGATGATTGCAGTGGTGACAGATGCCGGGATGCCCGGCATTTCTGATCCCGGCGAGGCGTTGGTGCGGATTGCGTACGAGACAGGAACAGAGATCACGATTGTTCCCGGTGCCTGTGCCTGTGTGAGTGCGCTCTCTCTCAGCGGGCTGCCGACGCGGCGCTTCTGCTTTGAGGCTTTTCTGCCCTCAGATAAGAAGGAGCGCGCTGCGATACTCCATGAGCTTCGGGAGGAGACACGGACCATTATCCTCTACGAAGCGCCTCACAGACTGCTGAAGACACTGCGCGAGCTGTCAGAGTATTTGGGCGCTGACAGGGGGCTGAGCCTTGTGCGGGAGCTCACAAAGCTTCATGAGGAGGTACGCCGCATGAGTCTTGGAGAAGCAGTGCAGCTTTTCTCCGCACCCGGCGGGGAAGCTCTGATCCGCGGGGAGTATGTGCTGGTGCTCGAGGGCAGAAGCCCAGAGGAGCAGGATAGAGAAAAAAAAGCCGTATGGGAGGCGCTCTCCGTGGAGGAACATGTGCAGCACTATGAGGCGCAGGGAATGGAGCGGAAGGAAGCCATGCGTGCCGCAGCACGGGACCGCGGTGTGAGCAGAAGGGATATCTATCAGGCCTTGCTTTGATGTGGTACACTGTCAGTTGATGAGAAGGGAGAAGCAAGCTATGTGCCAGAATTGTAAAAATAATAAGAATAAACCATATTATATAACCACTGCGATTGCCTATGCGTCCGGCAAGCCGCATATCGGAAATACGTATGAGATCATACTTGCAGATGCAATTGCCCGCTTTAAGAGAGCGGAGGGCTATGATGTCCGCTTCCAGACCGGAACAGATGAGCATGGCCAGAAGATCGAGGGGAAGGCCAGGGAGGCCGGTGTCACACCAAAGGAATATGTGGACAGAGCAGCGGCGGAGATTCAGCGCATCTGGGATCTCATGAACACCTCCTATGACCGCTTCATCCGCACGACAGACGAGGATCACGAGAAGCAGGTACAGAAGATCTTTAAGAAGCTTTATGAGCAGGGGGATATCTACAAGAGCGAGTACGAGGGGATGTACTGCACACCCTGTGAGAGCTTCTGGACTCCCTCACAGCTCATAGATGGGAAGTGCCCGGACTGCGGGCGCCCGGTACAGCCTGCAAAGGAGGAGGCATATTTCTTCCGCATGAGCAAGTATGCGGATCGCCTGATTCAGCACATCGAGACGCATCCTGAATTCATACAGCCGGTCTCCAGAAAGAATGAGATGATGAATAACTTTCTGAAGCCGGGACTTCAGGACCTCTGTGTCTCCAGAACCAGCTTCAAGTGGGGCATTCCGGTGGACTTTGATCCGCGGCATGTGGTCTATGTCTGGCTGGATGCACTGACGAACTATACCACCGGTCTGGGCTACGATACGGATGGAAATCACGGCGCGCTCTATCAGAAATACTGGCCGGCGGATCTGCATCTCATCGGAAAGGATATTATCCGTTTCCATACCATCTACTGGCCTATTTTCCTGATGGCGCTCGGCGAGCCGCTTCCGAAGCAGATCTTCGGCCACCCCTGGCTTTTGCAGGCTGGCGGGAAGATGTCAAAGTCAAAGGGAAATGTGCTCTACGCGGACGATCTGGCGGCTTTCTTCGGTGTAGATCCGGTGCGGTATTTCTGTCTGCATGAGATGCCCTTTGAGAATGACGGTATCATCAGCTGGGATCTCATGGTGGAGCGCTACAATTCCGATCTCGCGAATATACTCGGAAATCTCGTGAGCCGCACGATTGCTATGACAAATAAGTATTTTGGCGGTGTCGTGACGAGGCCGGAGCTCTCTCAGAGCGCAGAAGATGCGGCTCTGGATGAAGAGCTTCGGAGCACGGTACTCACTGCAGTCGGAAAGATTCAGGAGAAGATGGCTGTACACCGCGTCGCGGATGCAATCAGCGAGCTCTGGAATATCTTCAAGCGCTGCAATAAGTACATAGATGAGACGATGCCCTGGAGTCTTGCAAAGGATGAGACAAAGAGGGAGCGTCTGAATATGGTGCTCTATAATCTCACGGAGGCAATCACGATCGGCGCGTCTCTCCTTCAGAGCTTTATGCCTGAGACCTCAGAGAAGATCCTGAAGGAGCTGAATACGGAGAAGAGAGAGCTGGATGAGATGGGAAGCTTCGGGCTGTATCCCTCGGGAAGTAGAGTAGCAGAGCAGGCAGAAATCCTCTTTGCCCGCCTTGATCCGAAAGAAGTGGAGAAGAAGCTGGAGGCCGAGGCGAAGGCTGCAGAGCAGGCTGCTGCGGAGGCCGCAGCCGCTGAGCGTATAACAGAGGCGGAGGAGAAGCTTCAGATCCCCGCGAAGCCGCTGGTGTCGTATGAGGATTTTGAGAAGTGCGAGTTCCGCGTCTTAGAGGTACTGAAGTGTGAGCCTGTGCCGAAGTCAAAGAAGCTGCTCTGCTTTCAGCTGAAGTGCGGCTCTGAGACCATACAGATACTCTCAGGGATTAAGAAGTGGTATCCGGAGCCGGAAAAGCTGGTCGGAAAGCGCGTTATGGCTATCGTGAACCTAAAGCCTACGAAGCTTGCGGGCATGCTGTCACAGGGAATGCTGCTCTCTGCGGCGGATGGAGCGGAGGAGAAGCTCTGCCTCATGACCACAATGGATGAGGCGATGCCCTCCGGCGCAGAGATCTGCTGATATGATAATTGATACACATGCACATTATGATGATGAGGCCTTCGCGCAGGACAGGGATATCCTGCTCGGGGGCTTCCCTGAACAGGGCATTGAAAAGGTGATCAATTCCGGTGCATCTGTAGCATCCTCCCGGGAGGGGCTCCGGCTGTCTCAGCGCTGGCCCTCCGTATACTGCGCACTCGGCGTACATCCGAATGAGCTTGCGGAGCTGACAGATGAGATATTGGAGGAGTTTCAGCTGCTTTCAGCGGAGCCGAAGGTCGTGGCCATCGGGGAGATCGGACTGGAATACCACTATGAGGAGCCGCCCCGCGAGATTCAGGCTCTGTGGTTTCGGAAACAGATCGCACTTGCAAAGCGAGTTGGTCTGCCGATTATCGTTCACTCGCGGGACGCCGTGCAGGACACGCTGGATATCATAAGGGAGACAGATGCCGCGGAGGTCGGCGGTGTGATTCACTGCTTTTCCGCAGGCCCGGAGATTGCAGAGTGCTATGTGAGACTTGGCTTTTATCTCGGAATCGGCGGTGTCGTGAGCTTCAAAAATGGAAAGAAGCTGAAGGAGGTTGTGCGGGAGATGCCCCTGGAGCGTCTTCTGCTGGAAACCGACAGTCCGTATCTGTCGCCGGAGCCCCACCGCGGGAAGAGAAACAGCTCTCTGAATCTGCCCTATGTGGCGGCGGAGATTGCGGCGCTGAAAGACATCAGCCCGGAGGAAGTCATACGGCAGACCCACGAGAATGCGATGCGCTGCTTTCCCAAGCTTAAGAACTGAGAAGGAGTACGAATGCCAGAACTCGGCAGAGCACAAAATACCATAGAGCTGATCAAAAAATATGATTTTCGTTTTCGCAAGAAGTTTGGTCAGAATTTCCTGATCGACACGCATGTCCTGGACCGGATCGCAGATTCGGCGGAGATCGCTACAGAGGACTGCGTCCTCGAGATCGGTCCGGGAATCGGTACCCTGACGCAGTATCTTGCGGAGCGCGCAGCACGCGTGCTCGCGGTGGAGATCGATCCAGAGCTCATCCCCATTCTTCGTGAGACGCTCGCAGACTATCCGAACGTGCGCGTGATCCACGGCGATATTCTGAAGCAGAATATCCGAGCTCTTGCAGAGGAGTACAACGAGGGACGTCCCTTCCGGGTAGTTGCAAACCTTCCGTACTACATCACAACTCCGATTATCATGGGCTTGCTTGAGGAGAATGCACCGGTGAAGAGCATCACGGTGATGGTGCAGAGAGAGGTTGCAGAGCGTATGCAGGCCACTCCCGGCGGGAAGGAGTACGGTGCGCTTTCGCTGGCGGTGCAATATTATGCGGAGACAGAAATCACGGCAAATGTTCCGCCGAACTGCTTCATTCCACGGCCGAATGTAGGCTCCTGTGTGATACGTCTGAGACGCTATGAGAGGCCTCCGGTCGAAGTGCAGGATTCCAAAAAGATGTTTCGGCTGATCCGGGCTGCCTTTAACCAGAGGCGAAAGACTCTTGCAAATGCCATAGCGAATGGCGGCGTGGACGGCATAAGCCGCACGCAGGTGGCAGAGGCGCTTTCCGAGCTCGGGCTCTCTGAATCCGTGCGGGGAGAGGCCCTGAGCCTCGCAGAATTTGCCGCATTGACAGATAAGCTGATCACAATCTGTGCGCCGAATACGGACAGAACTGAGACACAGGAAACGAGGTTATAGTGAATGATGAAAAACAATAACAGGACTGTGATTGCTGCATTGCTTCTCGCAGGCAGTGTGATGCTTGTCTCCTGTGCAAAGAGCGGCGTTGCCGGAAGCACGGCGGAGTCCGCGGCAGCGGAGAGTGCTGCTTTGACAGAGGGGGAGGGAAATACTCCGGAGAGCCATGCGGAGGAGCCGGATCTCTCGGTGCTGCCCGCTGCGCCCGGAGGCGCACAGTTCCCGGATATGAGCATCGCAGTGCCGACTACTGAGCCTGCCCCCAGCATTATCCGCGTCGGGACACGCAGCTGGATTGTGAAGGATCTGCAGGCACGGCTCATGGAGCTCGGCTTTATGGACAACGATGAGCCGACGGACTACTATGGCGAGGTGACGGCAGCGGCAGTGAAGATATACCAGCGCCAGAATAAGCTCGCACAGGACGGCATCGTCGGAGAAGAGACACTGAGGGCGATACTTGATGAGAACGCGCGCTACTACACCGCGCAGCAGGGCGACAGCGGTACGGATATCACAGAACTGCAGAAGCGTCTGTACCAGCTGGGTTATTTGGCAGGCACGGACGATATCACAGGAAACTTTGAGGAAAAAACGCTGGCAGCCGTGCAGAAATTTCAGCAGCTGAATGCGCTGGAGCAGGATGGCAAGGTTGGGCGGAAGACGATGAACCTCATCTATTCCGATGAGGTGAAGCCAAATATGCTGGCCTACGGCGAGAAGAGCGATCTCGTGCTGGCGGCGCAGAGGCGTCTGCGGGAGCTCGGCTATCTCACCAGTGAGCCGGACGGAAATTTTGGCCTCGGGACAGCCATGGCTATCAAGGAATTTCAGTCCCGAAACGATCTGGTTGTAGATGGATACCTGGGGCCGGGAACCAGAGAGCGTCTGAACAGTCAGGATGCGCAGCCCTTTGGACTTGTACTGGGTGACCAGAGTGAGACTGTCACAAAGGTCCAGCAGCTCCTGAATAAGTGGGGCTATCTCGCCTCCTCGCTTGTGACCGGCTACTATGGTGAGGCCACGAAGCAGGCAGTGATTGATTTTCAGAAGCGGAATGGTCTCTCGGCGGATGGCTCTGTGGGCGCGCAGTCTATGGCAAAGCTCACCGGAAATGATGTGCGGAGGCCGGCTCCCAGAACCTCCGGCACCGGAAACAACAATCAGTCCGCAGGAAGAACCGGAAATCAGAGTTCCAACGCGGGTAATGCCGGCGGAGGGGCAGCTGCACCGTCAAACAATGCCTCTGCGGGCTCTGACTATCACTATACCGGCGGGGGGAGCGTGGGCGCGCTGCTCGATGTCGCGAGCTCCAAGCTGGGAAGCCCCTACGTGTGGGGCGCAAAGGGGCCGAATGCCTTTGACTGCTCCGGTTTTGTCTACTGGTGCCTGAATCAGGTCGGCGTCGGTCAGTCCTATATGACGAGCGGCGGCTGGGCCAGCTCCGGGCGCGGAAGAAGGATCTCCAGCTTCTCCGAGCTGCAGGCCGGCGATATCATCTGTGTCAGCGGTCATGTGGGAATCTGCGCGGGAGGCGGCACGGTGATTGATGCGAGCTCCTCCAACGGCCATGTGGTACACAGATCGCTCGGCTCATGGTGGCAGAGACACTTTATCTGCGGATGGAGAATTTTCTGAGTTCCCGCCCATTGCCTGTGGCAGCGCGGGGGGAAGGCGGTATATGCATAAGTATCTTAGAACTATAGGCTTCTCGCAGTGTCACAGCGAGGAGGAGCTGCGGGCGCTGCTGAACCAGCTTCAGGAGCGCAGCGCAGGAAATATCAGAACCATCAGGAAGAGCAACGGGGATACACTCTGGGAGCTGAGGTCCGAGCTCGGCCCCGGACTCGGTGTCATTATGGGGGGATATATTCTGCAGAGCGGGGCGATGACCCGTGAGAGCTACATGCCCTATTTTGAGTCGAAGGAGATCAGCTCGGAGGTCTTCTGCTCTATCCAGCGTCACACAGATAACGAGATGTATTCCGGACTGCTTGATGACATCCGGGTCGGGATTTCACTGATCTTCCGGCTGGTCAATCGCGGAGAGTACTTACAGCGAAAGCAGCGTCTGCTCTCCACAAATACAAAAGGTGTTCGGCTCACAGCGCTCTCTGTGAACGGGAAGATACTGCTGCCGCTTCAAAAGAATGCGCGGCAGCGGGCTATGGCCAGAACTACGGACAGTGTGCGCGAGCAGATGATAGAGGCTGCACGAAACGGCGACGAGGGTGCGATGGAAAGTCTCACCGCCGAGGATATGAATACTTATTCCATGATCTCACGGCGGATGATGAAGGAGGATATCTATTCTATAGTTGATTCCTGTTTCATGCCGGAGGGAATAGAGTGCGATATTTATGTGGTAATCGGTGAAATTATGAAGATCGACAGCCGCAAAAATATGATGACGGGGGAGGAGATCTGGGATTTTCTCATTCAGACCAATGACCTTCTGCTTCATGTCTGTATCAATGCGATCGATCTTCAGGGCGAACCCAAAGTCGGGAGGCGCTTCAAGGGCACCATATGGCTTCAGGGAATCGCTGTCTGGGAGAGTGGAAATACAGCTCTCGCCTAGAGCAGTGCCAATTGAGAACCTGCGCCGGAACTGTCTGTGCGCAGGTTTCATTTTGCGGGGCGTGTCCGAGAAGGACGGACAATTGTTTTCCCTATTGACTACAGAGCACATAAAGCTTACAATGAGTAGCATAAAAAGTTGGCCTTTCTGATGATGACGTCTTCAGGCGCCTTTTTACTTGTTGGGAGATTCCGAAGAATTTCTGCAAATAAGTCCGCTTGCGGACTTTGTTTTTTGGTTAAAGCGGGCAAGTATCGGGAGTCAACTTAAAATGGGGAGGAAGAAATGAGCGAAGAAACAAAGAGTTTTAAACCATTTGTGCCGGTAGATTCGACGCTGCCCGAGATGACAGTGACTTCTATCATACTCGGCGTTGTGCTGGCAGTTCTGTTCGGAGGCGCGAATGCGTATCTCGGGCTGAGAGTCGGAATGACGGTATCCGCGTCGATTCCGGCGGCAGTTATTTCCATGGGTATCATCAGAAAGATACTGCGTAAGGATTCTATCCTTGAGAACAATATGGTGCAGACCATCGGCTCCGCAGGTGAGTCTGTGGCAGCGGGTGCAATCTTCACCCTGCCGGCGCTGTTCCTCTGGGCAGGAGAGGGCAGCATCGAGACCCCGTCACTGGTGCTGATTGCGCTGATCGCACTGTTCGGCGGTCTGCTGGGGGTTATGTTTATGATTCCGCTGCGCGGCGCTCTGATCGTGCAGGAGCACGGAAAGCTTCCGTATCCGGAGGGCAAGGCCTGCGCAGAGGTGCTTGAGGCGGGTGAGTCCGGCGGCGCGAAGGCGGCAACTGTCTTCTCCGGCCTCGGCATTGCGGCGCTTTACAAGCTGATTGCAGATGGCCTGCGGGTATTCCCGAGTGAGGTCCACTACGAGATTGGTGCTTACAAGGGCTCCGGCTTCGGTGCGGATGTGCTCCCGGCACTGCTTGGCGTCGGATATATCTGCGGACCGAAGGTATCTTCCTATCTGCTTGCAGGTGGAACCGTAGGCTGGTTCGTATTGATGCCGCTCATCGCAATGTTTGGCGGAGATCAGGTGATCTATCCGGGCTCTGTTCCGATCTCTGAGATGGGATCCTTCTCGATCTGGAGCTCCTACATCAAATACATCGGCGCCGGTGCTGTGGCAGCAGGCGGAATCATGAGCCTGGTCAAGTCTCTTCCGCTGATCATCCGCACCTTCAGAGATGCAGTGAAGGGGATTGGCGTTCAGGTCGGTGAGCAGAACAGACAGAACAAGGATCTTCCGATGCAGCTTACAGTGCTGATTGTCGGCATCATCGGCATCGCGATGTGGCTGATCCCGGCGATCCCGGTGAATTTTATCGGTGCCATTTTGATCATTGTCTTTGGTTTCTTCTTTGCGACGGTCTCCTCCCGCATGGTTGGTATCATCGGAAGCTCAAACAACCCGGTTTCCGGTATGACCATTGCAACCCTGCTGGTGACCACGGCTGTGCTGAAGGCAAGCGGAAACATCGGTATGCCTGGCATGATCGCTGCGATTACCATTGGCTCTGTGATCTGTGTTGCAGCTGCAATTGCGGGTGATACCTCTCAGGATCTGAAGACCGGTTATCTGGTTGGTGCATCTCCGTATCGTCAGCAGATCGGTGAGATCATCGGTGTGATTGCTTCTGCGCTTGCAGTCGGCGGTGTGCTCTACCTTCTGAACGCGGCATGGGGCTACGGAACCGATCAGCTCCCGGCGCCTCAGGCTACGCTGATGAAGCTCGTCGTTGAGGGTGTTATGAACGGAAATCTTCCGTGGTCTCTGGTATTTGCCGGTGTATTCACCGCAATTGTAGTTGAGATTCTCGGCATTCCAGTGCTGCCCTTTGCAGTAGGTCTCTATCTTCCGATTCATCTGAGTATTCCGATGATGGTCGGCGGCATGGTCCGTCTCTACTTTGACATGCAGAAGATGGATGAGAAGGAGAAGAAGGACAAGGTCGAGAACGGTGTTCTCTACTCCTCCGGTCTCATTGCCGGTGAAGGACTTGTGGGCATTCTGCTTGCAGTCTTCGCAGTCTTTGGCTGGGATATTGATATGTCCTCTGTTGTAAACCTTGGAAATATCGGAGGCATCGTAGCTTTTGCGATCCTGACTGCGACGCTGGTTATGTACATTAACCGCAAGCCGAAGGCAGACGCATAAATTGAAATAAATTGAACGGGGCTGTCGCGCGGAGAATGGATCTTTAATTCCTGCTGTGGCAGCCCTGTGCAGTTGGAGAGAAAATGGCAAAAAGCAAGGAAAATTATCTGGATTATGTGCCCCGCCACAATGTGAATTTCCCATGGAAAGAGGTAAACGGGCGGGTAGAGGTGCGCATGGAAAACCGCGGGGCGGTGAACCGCATCGCACAGAAGCTCTTTAAGCGTCCGGCATTCAGTCTGATTGAGCTGGATGAATTTGGAAGCTTTGTGTGGAAGCAGATTGACGGGAAGCGCTCTATCTATGAGATCGGCGCTGCGGTGAAGGAGCGCTTTGGAGATAGGGCGGAGCCGCTGTATGAGAGACTTTCCGGATTCGCGAAGACGCTTCATAATCAACGCTTTATCGTCTATGAGAACAAGATCAGAAAGGGGAAATAATATGGGAGTTTTGAGTGCGCTGGAGCCCGGAGAGGTATTTCGTTTTTTTGAGGAGATATCCCGGATTCCGAGACCCTCCTATCACGAAAAGGCAATCAGCGATTATCTGGTGAGCTTCGCGAAAGAGCGGGGGCTGGAGTATTATCAGGATCAGCTGTATAACGTAATCATCATCAAGGAGGCGACACCCGGCTATGAGGATGTCGCGCCCATCATCATTCAGGGGCATATGGATATGGTCTGTGAGACCGCACCCGGATGCACGAAGGATATGGAGAAGGAGGGACTGGAGCTCCTTGTTGAGGGTGATTTTGTAAAGGCGAAAGGAACAACGCTCGGCGGGGACGATGGGATCGCCGTGGCCTATGCGCTTGCAATTCTGGATTCCAACACACTGGCTCATCCGCGTCTTGAGTTCATCTGCACAGTTGCAGAGGAGGTCGGGATGGACGGTGCGCATGGAATCGATGTCTCCATGCTGAAGGGCCATAAGCTGCTGAATATCGATTCCGAGGAGGAGGGAATTGTGCTTGCGAGCTGTGCAGGAGGCGGAAATGTGAAGCTCCACCTGGCTGCGGAGCGCGAGGCGGCAGAGGGCGCTTTCTTCACGCTGACTGTGGCGGGACTCACCGGCGGACATTCCGGTGTTGAGATCAACAAGGGCAGAGCAAACGCCTCGCAGCTGATGGCACGCGTCTTGGTGAGCCTTATGAAGCATTACCCGCTTCGTCTTGTGACAATGAGCGGAGGCAGCAAGGACAATGCAATCACGAGAGAGTGTACGGCGCAGCTTGTGCTGACTGAGCGCACCGCACTTGCGGCGCTGAAGGCCGAGGTTCAGGCTCTTGAGGAGAAGCTGAAGAGGGAGTATGCGGTATCCGATCCAGAACTTTCACTCTGCGCCGGGGAGAGCAATGAGCGCGCCGCATTTGCGCCCCTGAGCGAGAGCTGCACGAGAAAGGCGGCGGCATTGATTCTTGCAGTTCCGAACGGTGTACAGCGGATGAGCGACGATATTCCCGGTCTGGTGGAGACTTCTCTGAATGTCGGTGTAAACCAGCTGAGTGAGAAGGAGCTGCTGCTGAGCTATGCGGTGCGAAGCTCTGTATCCACGGCCTTTGACGCGTTGCTGGAAAAGATGACGGCGATCGCAGATGTCTTTGGCGCGGAGACGGTCGTCAGCGCTGTGTATCCGGCCTGGGAGTATGTGCGGGAATCTGCTCTGCGCGAGGATATGAGTCGTGTTTACAGGGAAATGTTCGGCACAGAACTGAAGGTCGAAGCAATTCACGCAGGCGTGGAGTGCGGTATTCTTGCGGGTAAGATCCGCGACCTGGATGCTGTCTCCATGGGGCCGAATCTCTATGATATCCACACGCCGGGGGAGCGTCTCAGCATTTCATCCACAAAGCGTATGTATGACTATATTGTAAAGCTTCTTGCCTGCAAGTGAGAAATCGGATATAATAGTTTCGTTGTAAAAATGTCTCCGTAGCTCAGCTGGATAGAGCGTCCGCCTCCTAAGCGGCAGATTGTTCGATTCCTTCGAGCAGTGAAAATTGCATAAATCTTAAAAATGTCTCAGTAGCTCAGTTGGATAGAGCACACGCCTCCTAAGCGTGGGGTCGGAGGTTCAAATCCTCTCTGGGACGCCAGAAAGCACCGCTGCAAGCCTTTTTTTGGGGTTTGCAGCGTTTTTTTGTTCCTCCTTCTCCTGGTAATTTCACTTTCGTTACCGGAAGATTTTTATGCGCCGCATGATGTATATTTGCTAATTGGACTCGAACGCTTTTCAGAAATTTGCTAAGAAAATTCTGCGTTTTGCTAATTCGATTTTTCGGATCACTTTGCCGGGGCTTGCGCTGCTATCAGGGCTGCGAGCGCACTTGCCAGCTCCGGCGACTTTTGAAGCTGCTCCACAAGGCTTTCAAGGTCCAGGGTCGCAGGCTCCGATTTTGCCGGTTCCTCCGGCGGACGGACATTGCGAAGATCAGGCTTGGCATAGAAGGCGGTCTCGAATTTCTGTGCATTGACCTTTCTATCCTCGTCCAGAATGTGAGCATAGATACTGGTTATCATGTCGATCTCGGCATGGCCCGTATCACCCTGGGTGGCTTTCAGATCGCCGTGGTTCAGTTTTAATTTGTAGGTGGTACTGGAATGACGGAGAGAATGAAAGACCACCTTCGGCAGCCCTGCGTCCTCACGGAGCTTTGCAAACTCTTTGAGGATGATCCGATCCTCACAGGGCCGTCCATTGGGAAGTGCCACGACCAGATCGAAGTCCTGATACTCGTCGCCCAGGAAGCCTTTCAGCTCGTCCTGGGACTTCTTCCATTCCCGCAGAATGTAAGCCAGTGTTTTTGGCAGCCACACCTTACGGATACTGGAATCGGTTTTCGGCTTTTTCAGAATAATTCTTGTGCTGGTGTTCGGCATGAGCGGGGTGAAGATGTAATAGATATCCTTCTCACCCAGCGTTTCAATCGCCCGTTTGGAAGCCCTCGTCAGCTCCTTGTCGATGTAGACATAGGCGTTATCCACCGCAATATCTTCATCGGAAATATGGACGTTCTCCCAGGTCAGCCCCAGGATTTCACCCATACGCAGAGAGCAGGCAAAGGAAAGGTTCATTGCTACATAGAGCTTGCTGTCCGTGCATTTGTCCAGGGCAAGACGGATCATATCCGCTGTCCAGATATCCCGTTTCGCATACTCCGTTTTCGGGAGGATCACATTGTCAAAGGGATTTCTTGCAATGATTTCCCATCGTACCGCCTGCTTAAACGCACACCGCAGGAGCTTGATGATCTTTTCAATGGTCTTGTCGCTGACATAGGTGGTAACAGCCTTTCGGGTTTTGGTAGACACCGACTTGGTTTTCTGCAAGGTCTGGATATAACCGTCAACCGCACGGGGAGTAACCGCCTGTACCTCCATATCACCGATGATCGGATTGATATAGTTCGCAATCAGCGCCGTTTGGCTGTCATACATGGACACACCCCATTTCTTTTCTCCGTAAAGAGATACGAAGTCATAAAGGAACTCGGTGATCGTCTGATTGCTTGGTGGGAGAAAAGTTCCCGTGTGCTGCTGATTTTCAATTTCCGCCTTGCGCTTCAAGGCCTCTTTGTGGGTGTGCCAGGTTTCCCACTTCTGTTTGGTTTCTCCGTTTTCATCCACATAGTTGTAAACAACGGAATAGTTTTTCTTTCGCTTGATTATAGATGCCATATCGTTCTTCCTTTCTTGGATCACAGGTCGAGGGAGTCAAGCCACTCGTCAAATGACCGCTTGGAAATGCGTATGGCGTTACCAATTCGCACGATTTTGAAGTGCCCTTCTTTTACGAGGATATATGCGGAAGTTCTTCCGATGCCCAGGATTTGAGCAATATCGTCAACCGTATACGTCCTTCTTTCAGGGGTTTCTTTCTTCGTGCCGTTCCATGTTTGAGACATGAGAACCCCCTTTCAGTCATGAAAAGGAACAGCACGAATATGTGTGGGTAATATAACTTCCACCATCATTTTACCGTGCTGCTCCGTGTTTGTCTGCTGCTAATTAAAAAGTTTACGATCTATCCATAAACTTTCAAAAAAGAAAAGTAGGCTTACGGACGGCTGCTGGCACAGCTCCACGGGAGTCTAACCCCGGCCCATGCTGATGGGTGCGGCGCACAATGCTTTGTGGGCGTTCAATGCGCGAGTATCTTTAACCCTGCCCGTGTGTCATCGCCCGCAAGCCGCCACGCTTGTTTTACGATCTGGTGCTGTTCGCTCGCCCGTTACAGTGGTCCCGTCCTGCGGACTTGCAACGAGGTCATGGCGCACCGACCGTATGGCTCGGCACAAACAGGAATGTATCCGTTTGCCTTATACTGCGGCGTTGGCCTCCCAACGGGCTTTCTTTGTCAAGGTGCTGCCTCCGGCCACGAAAGAGAGAAACAGGGAAAGGGTAAGCTGTTTCCGCTTTCAGACCGGGCTTGTCAGCTCATGCTGACAATGGAATGAATGAGCTTGATCTCCAATCGGCGCTTCATGTACTCGTCCACCCGAACATGGGGCTGGCCGTCAGGATCGTAAAGCGTCCGCGTGCAGAGCTTATTGATATAGCCCTCATAATACCGGAGTACCTGATCCACAGCCTGAGAGTCCCCGTCACGGGCGGCGTCAATCACCGAAAGAGGAAGAAGCTCCTTGCCCTTGTAAGTGGGGTTCTTCATACCGTCAACCTCCCTTCGGCATGAGTGCGGCCAACTTGATCCGCAGCTCGGTCAATGATTTTGCCCTTCGCCGCTGAACGGCGCTGCGAGACATTCCAACAAGGCGGCCAACCTCCTGATCCGGCAGGTCCAGAACAAAATGCAGGATCAAAATACTCTGCTCCTGAACAGACAAACCGGCGAAGGCGTCAGCCACAAGCTCGTTTTCGATATGTAGGTCATACCCGTGGGACGAGAATGTAAATCTGTCACTGGGGTAATGATCTACAACGCAGAGCTTGTCCATCTCCATTTTCGGAAGGTCGCTGAATGACAGTTCCCTGTCACGGCGCCTCTGCATTTCCCGAAGGTAGTCGATTGCCTCATGGTACAGTACCAGCTTGCAGTAAGCATCGAACTGGCACCGCTCGCCATAGTCATTGCGGGGGATTATATCCATCTTTTCACCCCCTTTCCTGGGGGAATGAGGTGGGTTTCTCCCTTTCCGCTAACAAGGCGAACGCAAAGCCGCTCGCTACCCGCTAAAAGCCTCCTTTTTGAAAATTTCTCAAAAAATTTTTTCGAGGCGGGCTTGTCCTCGGAAAACAGCAAAAAGCGCCCGGCAAGTCGCAACGGACCTGCTGGGCGCAGAAATGTTTTATAAAGATGATTGCTTACATGGTATAGTTCATATTCAAAGCCGGACGGCTCCGATGGAGGGGCTATGCTTTTTGATACTGCGAAATAAAAAGAAGGACACGGTAAATTAACCTCCAATCGGCTACCGTGTCCCTGCAAGTCGTCATTGGTTTGTGTAGACGCAAAGAAACGGCGGCTCTGATTTTTCAAAACCGCCGTTAAGGTAATAACTTAAAATAGGCGCACAAAATCACCTGCCCCAACCAACGGTTTTTTTCTTTCCCCGTAGTCGGGGCAGGTTTATACGCTATGTAATTATTCTTTCGTGACTAATTCTTTCAGCCGTTCATAGGTTTCTGCGCTAATATCATGTTCAATCCGGCAGGCATCAGCCTCCGCCGTTTCAGGATCAACGCCTATGGATATAAAATACTTTGTAAAAAAGCAATGGCGTTCGTAAATTTTTTCAGCCACATCCCGGCCAAGGTCGGTCAGGTGTATATAATGGTTTTCGTCTGTTGTCAAAAAACCGCCCTCTCGTAAAGTTCCTACTGCGTAACATACGCTGGGTTTTGAAACTTCCATGTACCAGGCAACATCCACAGAACGCACCGTTCCTTGTTTCTTTTGGAGAACCAGTATAGCTTCTAAATAGTCCTCCCCGGCTGCATGAAGTTTCATAGGGACACCCATTACTGAATCCGCCAGCCTTCGGCTTGTTCGCGGATCTGGATGAACTTTTTATAAGTCCCTTCCTGTTGCAGCAGTTCCTTATGCGTACCCCTCTGAGCCACAGTTCCGCCATCAATCACAAGGATTTGGTCGGCGTTCTCAATCGTGGCCAGACGATGGGCAATCGTAATAATAGTTTTACCGTGTGTTAGAGCAGAAATCGCTTCTTGGATCAAATGCTCATTCTCTGGATCAATACTTGCGGTTGCCTCATCCAAGATAACAATGGGAGCATCCTTGAGCATCGCCCTGGCGATAGAAATTCTTTGCTTTTCACCGCCGGAAAGCGAAGACCCCCCTTCACCAATCACTGTGTCATAACCGTCCGGCAAAGCCATTATGAAGTCGTGACAGCGGGCTGCTTTTGCGGCGGCGATAATCTGTTCATCTGTAGCGTCCGGGCTGCCGAATTTAATGTTATTCTTGATGGTATCCCGGAACAAATAGACATTCTGAAAAACCATACTGATATTTTTTAGCAAGCTATCGCAGGTAAATCGGCGAATATCTGTTCCGCCAACGGTAATCGTTCCGCTGTTCACATCATAGAAACGGGCAATCAGGTTACACAGCGTAGATTTTCCGCTGCCAGATGGCCCCACGATGGCCGTTGTGCTATTTTGCGGAATTTTGAAGTTCAGGTCATGCAGAACAATCCGGCTGTCATATCCGAAAGAAACATCCCTAAACTCAATATCATAGGTTGCTGGTTTTATATCGGTGCCATCCTGGTCGATATAGTTTACATTCTCTAATGCTTCCAACTTGTTCATAGCAGAGTCTACAATTCCAAGAGTATGGGCTGCGTCATTGATGTTTTCCACGCTTCCAAAAATAACGAAAGAGAATAGAACAAACATCAGGAAGAAGGACATATTCATCTGCCCCTGTAAAGCCTGCCATGCACAAATAAAAACAATTCCCATAGAAGCCGCCTTCAAAGCGAACAGGTGCAGGCAGTTAAACGGTGTATAGCCCTTTTCTACTTTGATATGAATATCTTTCAGTTCCTTGCTGGCATTACGAAAGTTCTCAATAGCGGCCCCTTCCTGTCCAAAGGACTTCACAATGGAAAGGCCCCTGATGTATTCAATCGCTGCATCGGACATATCTTCCATCGCATTATGGGTTGTCGCAGCGGTTCTTTCGCTATGCCTGCTGATACCCTGTAAAGCCAGCGCCGAAAGAACAACGCCGACAACAGAAATAACTGCGGCGACAGGACTAAAGAAAATAAGGCACAGAACAATGGCAATAAATTTTGCATAACCGTTGATGATGACATCCACCATTTTCATGCCCTGTAATTCCAAAGTAGATAATTCCGTGGTAACTCCGGCCAGAATGTCCCCTACACTGTTCTGCGAGAAGTACCCAAGAGGGACTCGTTTCAGAACGTCCCCCAAGTGGATGCGTTGTCCTGCGGCAACTTCATAGCCGATACTTTCCTGCAAAATTGCCCGTAGATAAGAAAACAGGAAATTCAACGCAATAGAGCCAACAATAATCCACAGCATTTTCCAGATCAAAGAAGCGTCAATTGTGGTATGAGCCCAATATGCCTGAATAGATTTATCCAGCGCATAAGCAGCAGCCATTGTCGGGATGGCTGTAGATAAACTACTGAAAAAAGAGAATACAGAGCCAAGATAAAGACGACCTCTGTACTTGCCAGCCCATCGAATGATGCGTTTCATTGACTTAAACATTACCAGCCACCTCCTTTTTCTCGCCCACAGACCAGTTCTTTGCGCCAATATGCGCCTGCCACATATCTGCATAAAGCGGGCAGCGTTCCAAGAGTTCCCCCTGCTTTCCGCAGTCAACAATCTGCCCTTTTTTCAGAACAACAATCTGATCTGCGTTTTGAATGGTAGACAGACGATGTGCAATCACCAGCAGGGTCTTTCCTTTGGAAAGAGCCATGATGGATTTCTGGATTTTATCTTCATTCTGCGGGTCAGTGAAGGCAGTTGCCTCATCCAAAATCACAATAGGCGCATTTTTCAAGATTGCTCTCGCAATAGCAATTCGTTGCTTTTCTCCGCCAGATAGCCGCTTGCCGGCATCACCGGCAGGGGTATCATATCCTTTTTCCAGCCGAGCAATGAAATCATCGCAGCAAGCCGCTTTTGCGGCGGCATATACTTCCTCATCCGTAGCATTAGGATTACCCAGGCGGATGTTCTCTTTGAGCGAGCAGTTGAACAGGAAATTGTCCTGTGTCACGAAGCTGACCAATTCAGAAAGCTGGTGAATTGAAAGCTCTTTTATATTTTTGCCGCCAATGGAGATGCTGCCACCAGTTACATCCCAAAACCGTGCAATCAGGCGAGCCACCGTTGATTTTCCTCCTCCAGACGGTCCGACCAGTGCAGTAAAACTCCCCTGTGGCATATTTAAGCTGATACCATGCAACACTTCATTTTGTGTTGTACCGTCATAAGAAAAGGACACATCCTGCAAGACAATATCGGTATGATTGATTGGAACAAATTCCCCGGAATCCGGCAAATTTGGAAGATTCAAAAGCTCATTTGCTGCTTCAACCGCATACTCCATAGATTTTGCTTCGTTGATAAAGGTCGTAGCTTTCATCAGTGGCCCCACAATACTAAGTGAGAGGATAATTCCCATTGCAAGTTCAGCGGGAGTAATACTTCCACCACGCACCAGCAGCAAACCAACAGGGAGTACCCCAAGCAAGGTAGTCGGCATAATCGCCATCATTAAATTCATGGTTTTCCATGTGCTTTTGAACCAGTTGAGAGTAAAATCCTTAAAGGACTTCACAGCGCCTACAAACTTTTCGTAGGAACTGGTACTTTGGTTGAACGCCTTAACAACCTCAATGCCCTCTACATACTCGATAATAATGTTGTTGACATGGTTATTTGCCTCCATGTAGGCTGCATACTGGCTGTTATAATTTTTCATAAGGAAGAACATCGGAATCATCGCCAACGCAGGAGCAATCAAAATCGAAAGTCCCATACGCCAGTCTATTGCCAGCATCCAGACGAAAATAGCCAGCGGCAGGAGCAGATTAGAAGTCAGTTCTGGAATTACATGCGCCAAGGGCGGCTCTAAGTCCTCCACCTTGTCCATGATAATATTCTTCAAGTAACCGATCCTTCGCCCCATTACTTCGCCAAGGGGCGCCCTCATCAGGCGGTTTGCGATTTTCAGGCGGATGCCTTCCAGTATCGTGTAAGCGGAGATATGTGCCAAAATTGTGGAAATGCCAAAGCAGATGACACGGATCAGGTATCCGCCTACGCCAACCAAGCACCATAACAGAATATAGTTTCCTGTGGCAGTACGGTTGATAAACAGAAGCAGAATTTTATAAACTGCCCAAAACGGAATAAATCCACCAGCGACACTAAAAATGGCGCATAAAACCGAGAGGATCATCTTTCCCTTGCAGGGTTCTGCAAAGGAAAGTAGAGTTTTGACCCAACTCTTTTTTTGTTGTTTCATAGTAATTCACCTCTTTCGTTCTATTCGGTCAGTAAAGAAAAAAGGATGGTTAAGTCCTACTAACCATCCTTAATTTATCATGATTCAGTTTTTTCTTCCGCTCCACGCGGCCTTTTCTGTGCCAATCAGATAATTGATTTTCGATATTCCAACGGTGTTTTCCCCATTGTCTGATGAAATGCAGAAGCAAATTTGCTGGGACTGTCATATCCTACAAGTCCCGCTATCTCAGCCACCTTCAGCGTCTGATCGGATCGCAGCAAAGAAGCGGCATAGTTCATTCGGTAATTTCGCATATATGTGAAAATTGGGCTGCCATATACCGACTTAAAACAATTTTTCATTGGAGTTAGAGCGATGTCAAACCGCTCGGAAAGCTCCTCTAATGTATAGTTCTGTGTTAAGTCCTGAGTTAGGAGCGCCTGAATTGCTTTAATCTTCTCAATCTGCCCTTTGTAGAAATACGGGCGTTCTTCTGTATGCCCTGCCAATTCCAGAGCATCCAGATACAACAGCAGCTCCAGCACCTTGATTTTGAAATAATCCCTCTTGATTTTGACCGGAACATTGTAAAGCTCAGAAAAGATGTGTTCAATCGCCGGTTCACCAGGAATGACATAGGGTGTACGGTCACTGCAATATTTATTTTGTAATTCGTAAAGGTCAACAGAAAAGCCCTTCATATAGGCTGGAATTTCTTTTGCCGCGGTTTCCAGTTGAAAGCCAATGGAAATACCGTGGTAGTGGCAAAGGGGAAATTCTACTTTGCCGGAATGATGGATGCGGCGATCCACCCGAAGATCGCCTGCCTCTAAATAGCTAAAGGCATTCTGGCCGACTTCCTGCTCAATGCGTCCTTCCCGGCAGTGATCTATACAGAGCAGGTCCATATCTGTCTGGAAGCCCGAAATGCACTCCTTCATGTGGAAATCATTATACATGAGAAATACACCGGGAAAGACATGATAGAGCGTCATCATGCCTTCACCGGAGTTATCGCTTAAACGCATTACCTTGCAATCATCTGACTCGATTAAGTTTTGAACATTCGGGCCGTAGTACATTTCCTGGAATAGTTCCGGCATAGACGCTACCTCCTTTCTATGGAGCATCCCTCCATATCAAATATTTTATCACAAGTCCGGCCTAAAAACTCAAAATCATGAGAAACAATGATGATAACTTTATTCTCATCATTCAACTTGCGGATCATATTGCTCACTTCCAGCATACGGTGATAGTCCAGGCCACTGGTCGGCTCATCAAAGACAAGTACATCCTTGTTGGAGAGAATAGCGGTTGCCACCGCAAGGCGCTGTTTCTGACCTCCTGACAGGGCCATCGGATGGCGGTCTTTGAAATCCAGTAAATCAAAAGACCTGAGAATTTCTTCAATCCGCTCCGGCGGACAATCCGGCTGCGCCAGTTCACATTCGTTCCATACGCTGTCTGAAAAAAGCTGATGGTTCACATCCTGCATAACACAGAAGCTGGCCTTATTGCGCTGTTTTGCTTTCAGTGTTTGCCCATCCAGTCGAACCGTTCCGTTCACTTCTTTCAAAAGCCCGCACAGGCAGCGTGTCATCGTCGTTTTTCCCGCACCGTTATGACCGACAATCCCCAACACTTCGCCTCGTTTTGCAGAAAAGCCAAGGCCGCTGAATACCGGCTGCTTATCAAAGGCACAGGAAAGGTTTTCTACGGATAAGCCTTCCTGCGCTCCTGACGGATCGGCGGGAGGCAGCTCCAGCACAGGATGGACAAGACTTCTAAGCCCCATCCTGATACGCTGCTCATCCGAAAGATTGCGAAACTCATTCCCGGAAAATATCTGAACGATTTTCCCCTTTTGAATGAAGATTGCCCGGTCGATCAGATCCATCAGGAAATATAGGCGGTGTTCGGCAATAACAACCGTCCGTCCTTCTTTTTTGATCTGGATAATCTGCTGGCGTAAGGTGTCAATCGCATCGGCATCCAAATTGGCCGTCGGCTCGTCAAGTACAAAGACGGAAGGGTTCATCGCATACACCGAAGCAAACGCAAGACTCTGTTTTTCCCCGCCTGACATAGAAAAGATATTACGGCCCAGCAGTGACTGTATTTTCAGAGCAGAAACCGTAGCATCATATCGCTCTTTGATTTTCCTTGGCTCAACGCCTGCGTTTTCCAAACCAAAAGTAATCTCGCTGTCAGAATCTATATTGAAGAACTGCGATTTTGGGTTTTGGAACACGGAACCAACCTGTTCTGCCAAACGGTACATTTCTGTTTGAGCTACATTCATACCGTTTACAATCGTTGTACCAGATAAGGTTCCGCCCTCGACAAAATGAGGAATCAGACCGTTAATAAGTTTTGTTATGGTTGTCTTACCACAGCCTGATTCACCAGTAAGAACAATGCACTCGCCCTGCTGAATGTTCAGGTCTATATGAGAAAGCGTCCCCTGCGATTTCTCATATTCAAAAGATACATTTTGAATTTCAATCATAGGAAACACCTCCTTATCCTACCATAATGGAAACTACGCAAAAAGCAACGCCTATTGCCAAACACACAAAGTCCTGCACACCGAATTTCATTTCAATCATGCTTGTCTTAGGAGCAGGATTTTCAATGCCCCGTGTAACTGCGGCAGCAGAGAGTTCCTCTGCTGTTGTAGTTGCAGAAATCATTGTCGGCACTAACAGGCACTCGATTTTTTTCGTTCCATGAATATTGCGGAGCTTCATGGCATCTCGAATATAACCTGTTTCTTCTTTCAAGGCTGGGAAGTACCGGACGGTTACAGACAAAGGAATAATCAATCCCTGCGGGATATGCCATTTCCGAAGCGCAACCATCAATTCCCGGACGGGCGTTTTCTGTAATACCATTGTACCGACAATCAAACAAGGGAAAATCTTTCTTGCATAAGATACAATGATCGTGAAACTGCTGGCTAAAATTTTCGGTCCGTTTGGAAATACATAGTATTGTAGCGCCAGACAAATTCCAAATGCGATTGCCAGTTTGCCTGCGGATTTTTGGCATCCGCAGGCAACGATCAGCAGGAGCAGAAAAACAACCCATGTAATTTCAAGCCATACGGAGTGCTGGGTAAAGGCCACAATATTTGCCAGCACCAATAAAAGCAATTCCGTCCGTGGATCGAACCTTAATGTATGTTTTTTGCCCGCTCCATTCATCACACAATTCCTGCCTTTACAAAGTGCTTTTTGAACAGACCTCTGGCGATAAAGGCTCCGATGATACCACCGATGATTGGAGCAACAAACAGAACGATTAGCATTGCATTGGATGACAGAGCTTCAACTGCCGCGACATAATCAGCGGGCATTCCCTGTTCCGTAATCTGCGCCAGGAAATCGGCCTTAAACAACCAGATGGGAAGGGGAGAACCAACCATCCCCAGCGAAAAAATCACATAGGCAATCGAATTTCCCTTGAAGCTATTATACTTAGTCACCGCCCGGACAACTTCGGCCAAAATGCAAGTTGAAGCCATTGAGATCAGGATCACCAGGGTAAATTGTCCAGTGGCAAAATAGATGAGAGCAGTGATAAGCCCCATCAGGAAAACTGCACCCAGTTTTTGAACCTTTGCGACCATCAGCATAAAGGGAATGCCTGCAAACACAGCGATAAAGCCAGGCATCAGCATCCAAAGAACAGGGTGAATGCCTCCAAGAAGCATGAAGGCAAAGTTGATGACAAAGTAGATTGCGGAAAAGATACCGATGGTAATAAGGTCTTTTCCTTTAAGTTTTTTGTCCGTACTCACTTCAGACATTGAAAATTCCTCCTTTGGTTAGATAAGACTAATTCTTGTTTTTTTTTGAAAGCGCTGTAAAGCGCTTTCAGCGAATATGATAACAGGAGGAAGAAATATTTTCCGCTCTAATCTGCCTTTTTTGTTCCGATAAGACTTTTTCTTTTGAACAATTCTTTTTGGGAGCTTTCTCTTTTAAGTGAGCCTCTAATGTAAGCTGTATCTTGATAGTATACGAAATATAAAATGTATGTTAAGTGGATATCACATCATTCCATGTACAAACTATGAAATATAAAATGTATGCGGGTGATGTTGAATGGCAAAAGTTGAAGACTGCCCTGGCTTTGAAACCTTCGGTGCAGATGTAAAAGAAGCACGGAAGGCGAAGAACCTTGCACGAAAAGATTTAGCCGAAAAGGTGAACATTGATACAAGGTATCTTGCCAACATCGAAAACGAGGGCACGATCCCAAGCCTGCCGGTCATCATTCAGCTTGTAAAAATCTGCGGCCTGCCGATGGAGAGATATTTCAATCCAGAGGTCATGCGAGAGGAAAGCGAGCTGCGCCAGCGGGTCGGACAGAAGTTAAAACTCTGCCCGGAACAGTATTTGCCTATCGTGGAAGGTGCCATTGACGGGGCCTTAAAAATTGAAAAGCCGAATGAAGAAACGGAGGGTGTCTGAACATCCTCTGTTTTCTTATTTTGTGGGCATTTTGGGGCTTCCGCAACGCTTTATAAGTAGGGATAGGATACGGTAGCAAGCACAGCAAGCGAGTACCCGCTTGCGAATTTTTGAATTTTCAGGTCCCTTGCCCGAAAATTCAAAATTGCTTGTTGGGATAGTCCCAAACCCTTATAAAGAACGGAGGCGGCGCATGGCAAACCGAAAGCGAAATATCCAAATGAAATTCTATGTCACGGAGGACGAAAAGCGGCTCATAGACGAGAAAATGAGCCAGTTACCCACACGCAGATATGGCGCATACCTCCGCAAGATGGCGATTGACGGGTATATTATCTATACGGACACCGCAGATATCAAGGCGTTCACCAAAGAGCTTTCCGCCATCGGCCAGAACATCAACCAGATCGCCAAGCGAATTAACGCCGGAGGCCCTGCGTATCAGGCTGACATGGACGAGATACGGGAAAGGCTGGACGAGATATGGCAGTTACAAAGACACAACCTATCAAGTCAACGCTGAAAGCAGCCATTGACTATATTTGCAACCCGGAAAAGACGGACGGAAAGCTGCTTGTATCCTCCTATGGCTGCGCCGCCGAAACTGCGGATATCGAATTTGCCTGGACCCGCCGCCATGCTATTGACAAGGGAACGAACCTGGGTCGCCACCTGATCCAAGCCTTTCAACCTGGGGAGGTCACGCCGGAGCAGGCCCATGAAATCGGCATAGAGCTTGCAAAAGAAATCCTGGGCGGAAAGTATGAGTTTGTACTTACCACCCATATAGACAAAGATCATGTTCATAACCACCTGATTTTCAATGCGGTCAGCTTTGCGGATTACAAGCACTATCATTCCAATAAGCGAAGCTATCACTACATCCGCCGCACCTCGGATCGGCTTTGCAAGGAACACGGTCTGTCTGTCATCATCCCAGGACAGGACAAGGGCAAGAGCTATATTGAACATCAGGCTGCACAGAACGGCACCAGTTATAAGGCGAAGCTGAAAGCTGCTATCGACCGGCTTCTGCCAACCTGTTCCGATCTGGAAGAACTGCTCCGCCGCCTGCAGAGAGAAGGCTATGAGATCAAGCAGGGCAAATATATCTCCGCCAGAGCGCCGGAGCAGGAACGGTTCACCCGTCTGAAAACGCTGGGTGTGGACTACACCGAAGAAGCCCTTGCCGCCCGGATTGCCGGACGCTCCAGACCTTCCCACCAGCCGAAACAGCGGAACGGAAAGATCAGCCTGCTCATTGATATCCAGAACAACATCAAGGCGCAGCAGAGCGCCGGCTTCACCCATTGGGCGAAGCTGAATAATCTGAAACAGGCCGCCAAGACCATGAGTTTCCTGACCGAACACGGGATAAGCAATTATGGAGAGCTGGAAAGCAAATTGACCGCAGTATCCGCACGCAGGGATACCGCTCATGCAGAGATCAAGCGGATAGAAAGCAGAAGTGCCGAACTTACTCTTGTGATGAAGCACGTCGGCACTTACCGCCAGCTAAAGCCACTTTATGACCGATACCGTAAATCGAATGATAAAGAAAAGTTCCTGCGGGGGCATGAGAGCGAGATCATCCTTTTTGAAGCGGCCGCCAGAGAATTGAAGCGGCTGGGGGCTGTGCCGCTGCCGACAACGGAAAACATGAAAACGGAGCTTGCCAATCTCACCGCAGAAAAGGAACGACTCCTTGCGGAGTACAAAGCCGCAAGAACCGATGCCCAGGAATACGATACCGTCAAACAGAATGTGGATGCGCTGCTGACCGTTCCAAAGGAACAGGAACAACAGCGGCAGCATGAACTTGAATAATTTCCTTTGAAAGGCGCTGGGCGCAGCTCCCGGTATCCTGTATAATGGAACTGCGGAAGGAGGTTTTACCGATGACAAGAAGCGAAGCAATCAAAGCATTTTTCTTCAAAAGTGTACTGCCCGTGATCGTGGCGCTGATTCTGTATTGTATTTTCAAATCTGCCTGCATGAAGAACGGAGAACTTGACTATGTATGGCTCTGGATACTCTGCGGACTTCCGTTTGGCCTCCATCGGATGTGCCTCTGGATCGTGCCGGGTGGCGGCTCCCTGGGTGGAGGAATCGCCCTGTTTGCATTGAACTTTATTATCGGCGGCGTGATCGGTGGTTTCGTTCTGGCATGGCGGTTGATTGTGGCGGTGTGGTATGTGCCGCTGACAGTGTACCGGCTGATCGTTGGATGATTTTCTTGCGTCATGGAAATATGGAAAACTGCCGCTCGTGCCGATGGAAAAACCATTCACAACCTGATGGAAAAAGACAAGCCTTTTCCCACAGGCCTGCAAACAGCTTTCCCACAGCCTCGCAATTCTGACAGTTTACGCACATTCCCACAACGCCTACTACGGCGGCTATCCATCCTTTCCTATCCAATCCTAATGAGAAAATACTATGGAAATTCCTTTTCAACGGAGGTACAATTTGTACCCCTGTTCAAACAACAGAACCGTGTTAAAGTAATTTGATGATAGCAAAAAGAAAAAGCGGGAGTACAGCCAATCGGATGAACCGAAAAGCTGTACTCCCGTTTTATGTGTCAGAAAGTGTTTGAAATCGAGCCATTTTCTCTATGTGCCAGCAAGCAGACCGACACATGAGAAATCATAAAGGATCTCTTTGAAGGTACGGATACAGGGAATTATTCTGCGGTTTTTCTACCCTTATCCTCACAAATTTTAGATCGTTTGGAACTGTAATGCGGACAAGCGACCAGACACGCCCGGAAACTCTGCTTGCAGCCGTGAACACATTTTTTGCAGATATGGTTATACTGCCGTCTGCCGTTCTCGCCCAGAAAGAACGCCCATTCCAGCCGCCATTTCTTGCTTCGGCTCATAGGCAGTCATGCTCCGGCACATCACGACCGGACTTCTTGCCCTCCGGTGGCTTGTGCTCGGCACACTCACGTTTGGCATCCTCCAACCGCTCACGGATGGAAGGCTTCTCCGGCGTTGTCCGATCTGCGTACTCCTGGGCTTTTTCCGATTCTTCACCGCGTCTGCCGTTGTTGATAACGCCGTCGATCATGCCATAGTCATCCTCCAGCGTCATTTCAGCGGTGCGGAGAGGATTGTCCTTCTCCGGCTGCTCCGCTGCCACGGCAAAGGCCCGCGTACCATTTCCCATGATAAGATACTTTCCATCATCGGAAATATGGTGGACACCGTAACCGGCCGCCTCCATCTGTTCCCGGCTCATAGCCGTCACCTGAAAGCTGCCCCTCGGTGTCTGCACACGCTCGCCAGTTTCAAAACGGTCTGGCAGATAAGCGAGGTCTTGCTTCTCTGCTGGGACAGGAAGAACAACGATATTGCCATTGATCTGCATAAATCGTTCCGGCGTTTTGAACTGTTCCGTGTATTTCTGAATCAGTTCCGGGGACAGGGACGCAAAATCTTCCTCACCAAGTCCAACCACCAAAAAAGTCCCTGCTACGATATCATAAATTTCTCCATTTTCATCCCGCAGCCCACGGTTCAGATCAAGCCCTATGAGCTTTCCTTCATCATTGCAAACCAGCGCCACCGGGTCAGAATAGGGATAGGTTGCGCCAATGTCTCCGCCGATCTCTGCCTGCAGGGAATGAAGATTGGGGTCGATCTCCTTCACATAGGGTTCCTTCATAGGTTCCACTACAAGCACAGTCATTTTTTCCGAGGCAGCCCTCTCCGCGGCGGCCAGCATTTCATCCACACGGGATTTAGCCGGGTCCTCCAAAGCTGCCTTGACCTCCGCCGGGTCAAAATCAAGATATTCTTCATAGCCCGTGGCGTCCTTGAACTTTTCAATCTCGGAGGGAAGATAGTCCTCCTGGGTCTGGTCCAGCGCCGCCAGCTTTTCCTCCAAAGCGGAGATGCGCCCGGTCATCAGATTTTCATACAGTTCTTCCTTTGCAGCGTGTGCCTCCGGGTGCTCCGCCGCATACTGCGGATCGTTCTGACGGAAAAACTCGTCCATGTCAAAGGCAATATCCATAGCCCACTCGGATTTTTCTTCTTCGGGAAGATCGTCCTGGAAGGTCATCACCCGGTACTCGTCGGGGATACTGCCGCGCTCACCGTCGTAATACTCATGGAAACTGTCACCCGTATCACGCACATAGCCCTGATCCGTGAAGGTGCCGTTTTCCTCCAACGCAACGTCCTGGCCGTAGGCCTCATAATCGATGTAATTCTGCAAATGCTCTGGCACCTGCATAACGTCCAGTTCTTCGATGTAATAGCGGCCCAGATCGTCATAGTCATGGATATCGGGGTAAACCTCATAGCAATCCAGATTCTCGGTGAGGTTGATGATCTCCTGCAGGCTGCCGCAATGGTCGCCCATTTCCATACCGGCCTGAAACTGTGCGTATTCGCTTTCGCTCATTTCATCCAGCTTCGATGCCAGATAATTCAGCTCGTCCAGATTTTCATATTCACCCAGCTTACTGTAAAGACCGTCCACATAGCAGTCATAGTCCGTGATGAACCATTCCTCATAGGGCTGGCCGAAGTCATCCTTCTGGCCGATCCCGATCCGCTTAAACACTTCCTTCAAGTCCTCGGCGGTGGTGGGAAACTTCACCCACTCGCCCACAAGCTCGCCCTCGTTATATTTCCCAAGATTGGTGATAAAGGCGGCAAAGGGATAATCCTTGTTGTGATCGTAATATGGCATATCAGAACCTCCTTACAGTTCCGGCGCAGACTTTTCCTTGTGGGGCTGCGCCTTGTTTTTCTCCGCACATTCCTTCTTGCCTTGTTCCAGCCGTTCCCGGATGGAAGGCTTTTTCTCCGGCTCCGCAGGGCGTTCATGCACCCACTCGTCGCCGGAAAGAGAAATATATCCGTGTTCCGTAAAATGGCCCTGTTCCTCCTGCATGGCGTACTTGCCAAAAGGAACAGGGTCGATTGCTTTCAGAAGTTCCGGGGGTAACGGCGTATCCATGTGCTGTGCCAGATACCGCCAGCCCAGATCGTTCAGATCGTGGATATTGGGCTCAAATACGAAATAGTCGATGTTGGTCGCAAACTCCTTAAACTGCTCTGGTGTTGTCAACTTGAAGGGCGAGGTCTGCACCGCCGCCAGCACCTCCTGGTCCTCCGGGGAGAGGGCAGCCACCGCCGCCCTCACTTCGGGTAAATGTTCCAAAGTCTTATTTTCTGCCATTGACACCTTCCTTTCTTTTCGGAAATTCCAGTTTGAAGTTGATGTATTTGCCGCCCGTGTCATCCAGGATCACCGCAGCGTCATAAGTGGCCTGTTTCTTTTCAGACCACATTCCCTTGACATTGGTGCGACCCTTTTTCAGAAGGTCCGTTGCCATCTTCTTTGTCAGCTCCTTCTTGCGGCTCGTCCAGAAGCGGTCATTTTTCCAGAGGACGAAACCGCAGGACCGATCCGAACACGCAAAGTTCTTCTTGCCCTCATAAATCGGCTGGCCGCAGCGGGGGCAGGTACCGATCACTTCCTTCTCCGGGGCAAACAGCTTTTTTCCATCCTCGGAAATGCAGGAATAGGTGGATACGATCTCCTGAACCATCGTGCGGATACCGTCCATGAAGATATCCGGGTCAGCGCCGCCCTTTGCGATCTCCGTCAATTTCTGTTCCCATTCCGCTGTCAGCATGGGAGAGGTCAGCGGCTCCGGCAAGACCGTGACAAGGTTGATACCTGCTTTCGTCGGGATCAGGTTTTTGCCCTTGCGTTCCACAAATCCGGCCGCCACCAGCTTTTCGATGATGGCCGCCCTGGTCGCAGGCGTGCCAAGTCCCTTTCGCTCCGCCTCGTCGGGAATGCCGTCCTTGCCCGCATTCTCCATAGCGGACAGAAGGGTATCTTCGGTGTAGGGCTTCGGCGGCTGGGTGAAATGCTCGGTAACAGCAACCTCCGCACTGTCAAAAGTCTGCCCTTCGGTGAAGTCAGGGAGCGTATCGCCGTCCCCATCCGCAGGCTTTTCCTTCAAGAAGGCACGGAAAATGCGGTCGATTTCCCGCCAGCCTTCGGAGATGACGCGCTTGCCCTTTGCGGTGAAGGAATGGCCGCAGCAGTCAAATGTGGCCGTGACCGTCTCATACCCATACGGCTCCGCCGATGCACACAGCAGCTTGCAGCAGACCAGCAGGAACAAATTGCGCTCACCCAGGGGCAGAGCCTTGATATCTGCCTTTTCAATCTCCATCGTGGGGATAATGGCGTGGTGGTCAGATACATCCTTGTCGGAGATCATGGCCTCCACCAGCGGGAAGAAGTTGCTGATCCCGTCAAAGGGCGGCACCTTCGCCGCCAGATGGATGACGCAGGAGGCTGTTTCCGCCATGTCGGAGGTCAGATACCGGCTGTCCGTGCGGGGATAGGTCAGCAGCTTCTTTTCGTAGAGGCTCTGGGCGTAGTCAAGGGTCTGCTTCGCCGTGTATCCGAACAGGCGGTTCGCCTCCCGCTGCAAGGTGGTGAGATCATAGAGCTTCGGCGGCTGTTCCTTCTTCTTCTCCTTTGTGACGGAAGTACAGGTGGTGACCGCACCCTTGCACGCCGCCGCTGCCTGTTCCGCCTCTGCCGGATTGGTGAACTTCTCTGACACCGCCTCGACACCGTTCAGCGTCGGACGCAGCAAATGATATTTTTCCTTGTGAAACAGCGTGATCTTTGCGTCACGATCCGCCATCATTGCCAGCGTAGGTGTCTGCACACGGCCCACATTCAGAGTGCGGTGATAGAGAACGGAGAAAAGGCGCGTGGCATTGATGCCAACCAGCCAATCCGCTTTCTGGCGGCAGAGGGCGGATTGATACAAGGCTTCATAATCGGCGCTGGGGCGTAGGTCAGAAAAGCCCTCCCTGATAGCGCTGTCCTCCATCGAGGAAATCCAGAGACGGAGGACCGGCTTGCGGCAGCCGGCCATTTCATACACCAGACGGAAGATCAGCTCCCCTTCACGCCCGGCGTCACAGGCATTGACGATGGTATCCACATCGGAGCGGTCCATCAGGGCACGGAGATTTTCAAAAGCATCCTCCTTGCCCGGTGCCAGCACATAGCGGAACGGCTCCGGCAGAATGGGAAGATCGTCATAGCGCCATTTCTTGAAACGCTCGTCATAGCCGGCCGCATCCATTGGGGATACCAGGTGCCCCACGCACCAGGAAACAAGAAGACCGTTGCCCTCATAAAAGCCATCGGCTCTGGATGAAGCACCCAGGGCCGACGCAATAGATTTTGCTACACTCGGTTTTTCTGCAATAATCAGTTTACTCATTCGATTCCTCCTAACATTGATTTGCTGTCATTTTGTGATATAATTTAATTATTCTAAGAGAAAAGGGTGATTAAATGTCCCAACTTGATAGCTATCGCAATACTCTTTTACGAAAAAAAGAAGAGCTAACAAAACTGAGCCAGAACTTGGCAAAAGAGCAAGCGAAGTTAGCACCGCTGCAAAGTAAAATCATATCCGCTAAAAGTGCAATAAGCAGAACAAAAAATCAATCTACAATAAAATCTCGTCTCGGCGACATTGATCGCGCTACAAAGTCAATCGCCGATGTACAAAAAAAGATTGGTGACATTCAAAAGAAGATAGCCGCCAAGGAAAAAGAGGTAGCCACAGCCGAAAAAAACTACCGGAACGAAGAAGTTCGAGTTCAAAAGAAACAAGAAGCCGAAGATAAAAAACGTATGCAGGAGGCTAATCGCCAAGCACGGCAGTTGGAACAGCGGCTCCGAGAAAACGAAAGGATACAAAGACAGATGCAACAAGATATTGAGCAATTACAGACTGTACCAGAAGTCATAACCGTTTTATTCCTTGCTGCTAATCCTATAGGAACAACTTCCTTGCAACTTGATGAAGAAGCACGATCTATCCAGCAAAAAATTCGTATGGCCGATTACCGCGATTCTATCCGCTTTGAAAGTAGATGGGCTACTCGCGCTGGTGATATACTGCAAGCAATCAATGAAACCAATCCCACTATTGTTCATTTTAGCGGTCATGGAACGACCGACGGTGATCTTGTTTTACTAAATCCAGATGGTAGTGCTAAACTGGTTAGCAAAGAAGCAATCTCAATGGCAATGGCAACTGCGTCAGACACTATTAGGCTTGTTGTTTTTAATGCTTGCTTTTCAGAGCCTCAAGCCGAGAGTGTTGTTGAACATATTGACTCCGCAATAGGAATGTCAACTTCCATAGGCGATGAAGCGGCATGTGTATTTGCATCTCAGCTATATTCATCCATTGGCTTTGGTCGCTCATTGCAAACTTCGTTTAATCAAGCACTTGCCCAGCTCATGTTGGAAGGTATCCCAGAAGATAGCACTCCAAGGCTTTATGTAAAAGATTCTATGGATGCAAATGATATTACTCTCGTCCAACCAAAGTAACCATCTCAAAGCCCACCGTCAAAAGCGGTGGGCTTGTGTGTTATTCTTTCTGGGATATTTCCTCGTCCTCAGTCAGATATTCTTCTTCATCCTCCAGGTCGAAATCATCCAGATCAGTGGGAACTTTCTTGCCCTGCTTTGGTTTCAGCACCAGGAAATAGACCGCCGCGCCGCCTCCGGCTGCAAGGATCAGCAGCACCGCCAGGATCGCCCCGGTATTGCTTTTCTTTTCGGGTTCCGGATTCTCCGGCTCGGTGGGCTCCGCAGCTTTCTGTTCTGTGCCAACACATTCACTAAGGTTTTTTACGCAGACCGGGCAAGCGGTATTGACCGCTCCGGCCTGGCACTTCTCCGTACAGGTGCAGACAATAGGTGTTTCCGCCTTTTCTCCATCCTCCGTAAGCGCCATGAGGTCGGCTTCATCCACCTGGTTCAGAAAATGCACGGTTTCCTCGCCCTCATCGTCACGGTCGATAATGAGATAGAACACATTGCCGTTCTTCGTTTCCACTGTAATAAACTGCTTGCCGCTGGCGGTCTGGCTGCCAATATCGTCAATCAGCGAAAGGTTCCCGTCCGGAGTCAAAGCGGCACCGCCATTCAAACCACCGCCCAGCATACCCAGCAGATTTTCCAGTGTTTCCGCATCCAGAGAGAAAGAACCTTCCCCAGAGCCAGCCTCGCCGTCACTTACCGTCATGTAGCCGGAATAGACATAGCCGACTTTCTCCGGCAGGATGACCTTCAGCCAGTCTCCGTCCGTGCCGATCACCTTCACGGTCGTTCCGTTGGGAAGCTGAGTGAAGGCGGTGTAGTCCATTCCCGCACCCGTGCGGACATTCAGATTGCCGCCGCCCGTGGTGACGGTGCCGGTCTGCCCGGAGTCATTTTCGCCGGAACTGAACTGGATACCATCCTCGGTGACGGATACCGTGACCTGGCTGCCTGCCAGAGCGGAAAGCAGATCAGAGACATCCCCAGCCGTTTCCTGTTCAGCCACGGACTCCGTGGTTTCCTCGCAGCCGCTGGCAAAGGCGGTGATAGAAAAAGCGGCAGTGCTGAGCACCACCGCCAAAAGAGCCGATACCATTTTTGTCATAAAGTTATGCTTCATCCTCGTATCCCTCCGTTTCCTCATTCTCGGTGTCTCCCTCCTGCAGCATACCTTCCGGCAGGGAGATCATACCGCTGGCATAGGCTTTCAGGAAAGCGGTCAACTCCTTGTTGTCCATCTTCACGGCTTTTACCATGCGGACGATTTCCAGATTTTCTTCCTCCGCAAGCTGGGCTTCCAGCGCACGAAGGCGTTTCTGCTGCTCCGCGATCTTTTCTTTGGTTTTCGCAATGTCATTGCGGATCTTCTGTGTCGTTGCCATAAATTAAATTACCTCCATATCGTTTTTTAGTTGTAGGGCGGTCGCCCGAAAGCGTAAAAGTGGGATTGCCAGTAGCTTGTGTTGATATCTGCATACTGAATGGGGTCGCCGCAATGCAGCATTTTTCCGCCGCCCACATAGATACCCACATGGGAAACGCCCGGTGTATCGTAAGTGCCGACGAAAAAGATCAGGTCGCCGGGTCTTGCGTTGGCAGAGGATACCGGGGTGGAAATGTTGTAGAGCCCCTGGGCTCCCAGCCTGCCCGTATTGCAGACGCCGCTTTGCGTCAGCACCCAGGATACGAAGCCGGAGCAATCAAAAGAAGTGTTTGGATTGCTGCCGCCCCAGACATAGGGATATCCGATGTACTTCTCCGCCTCGGTAATGAGCGCCGCAAAGGTTTCATCTTCCAGTGCGGAAGGCGGGATATCGTAGGTGGTGGGCGGTTTGGTGTACTTGTCTACATAGCCGGAGCCGGGGAACAAATCTTCCCGGTTTCCCAGCGTTGCCATATAGACCGCATACAGGGAAAGCGTTTCTTCGTCCATGATGTAGATCGGCACATGGGAAAGGTCGAAGTTTTCCAGCTTCACCTTGCAGATATAGTAGTTATACGGTACTTCCACGTCATAGTCGTTTCCTTCGCTGTCCGTCCGTGTCTCCGTCCGATAGCGTACCTCCACCTCCACGGTCTGCGTCAGGATGTACTGCTTTTCAAAGAGCATTTGCAGCTCCGCCTGAACCGCGTCGATGGTAAACACCCCTTCATGGAACGCCGTGAGAATGGAGATCAGCACATAAGGGTCATGCTCGATCTCGTCCAGATCAAAACGGTATTCGTCATATCCGGGGTGCAGAGCCTCATAGTGGTCCAGCTCATATTGAAGTTCCTGTTCCAGTTCGCAGTAGGCCGCCTCTGCAGCCAGCATATCCGTGTCCTCGGAGAGATAAGAGGAAGTAAATACACCGCCCACACCGGAGCCTGCCATCATGGAACAGGAAGATACCCCGCCAAACAGCAGAGCAACACAGGCGCCAATGCCGATCACCAACAGAACCGCCCGGCTATGATGCTTGATGTAGAGAAAGGTTTCCTTGAATGCGTCCTTTGCTTTCTGTGCCGCACTTTTCGCCGTGGCCGCTGTGTTCTTCGCGGTTTTCTCTGCCTGCCGCAGCTCCTTTGCATAGTTCCGCTTGATCCGCTGTTTCTGCAGAAAGCGAGATACTGGGTTAGAAGCCGCCAATGCAGGATCATCATGCAGTGCCTTTTGGTAAAGGTAGTCGGCGTTTGCCTTAAAAGAAGCCTGCTCTGCCTTCGCCGCGTCACGCCAGGGCTTTGTGCGGTGATGGTGGACAGCGGCACGGACTTTTCCTTTTCCGTAGGCAAGCCCGCGTTCCGTCAGCACCTCGCCCTTGTGTCCGGCCTCCACACCCACATTTTCCTGTTCTACCTCATGCACCTTCGCATGGGCGGCGTGGACGATCTCATGAACCGGTCGGGAAAGTGGATTGTGCCGCAGGCGTCCGTTGGGGCGTTTCTCCACTTCTTCAAAGTGAAGCTGCGTCTTGCCTTTTCCGGCTGTCTCGTCAAAAACACGCTCGGTACGGAGAACTTTCTTTGTGGGGATAGCGGCCTTTGCTGCGTCCAGCCTGTCCGCCGCACGCCCGGAACGGTTAATGTACTTCCTAAGTGCGGGATCGGCATGTTCTTCCTCGGTGAATTGCAGACGGGAGGACGGGCGCTGCCTTGCGGCAGAACCATCCCGCACTGCCTGGGTATCAGCCTTTTCCGCTTTTCGTGCGGCTTTCCTCTCATGGCGTTCCGCCGCACGCAGGGCAAGATCAGCCGCAGCGCCAGCGGATTCTTCCGAAGAAGCGGACAGTTCCGTTTCCGGTTCACGGCTGCTGATATGTTCCACCTCGCCCGTGGCAAGGTTTTCCGATACCGCACCGTCACGGGTCATTTTCTGCGTGATCTTATCGGTCGCTTTCAGTTCCCTCATAGGCAGTCACCTTCCTTTCCATAGGGGCAGAAGTCACCGCAGGTGCCATTCTCGATCATGGCGATATAGCGAAAAATGGGATATGCCTGGGGCGGGCAGACCGCATTTCCCAATGTTTTCAGCCGCAGCGCCCGGTCATCCATGCGCTCGGTCATGCGGGGGATTCCTTCCGGTTCGGCGGCCCAGAGGATACGTCCGTCCATCCTTTCGGGAAGCCCATGAGCCATTCCACCCAATCTGGGTTCAGCGCCGCTGTTTCGGACACCGGCCGCTCCTGGGAGATGATCTGCGCCGACAGGTTCCCGTTCTTCTTCGCCGGATCGAAGGCCGACGGCTTCAAAGTTGAGCGGAAACCGTCCGACGCCACCGGGGTCAGATAGAATACCGCCGCCGACAGGCTGAGGCTCCAGATCGCCCCGTTTCGGTTCCTCTTGCGGAATATCCCATTGTCCGACAGGAACACATCCAGGCTTGCCGCGTCCCTGGCGGTGTTGTTGTCGGAGGCAAGGGGTGTGGGAAACATCAGCCGCGACGATAAAAGTTCGCTGGCGCTCATGCCATGCGCCGACGCCGCAAGCCGGAAATACGAATGGGAGAACAGCGTATCCCGCTTTTGCCAGGTCAAAGATCGTTTTGTCGAGCCCCATATTGATGAAGCCAGCAACATTTTCCCCAAGCACCCAACGGGGCCGCAGCTCGGTAATAACGCGGCACATTTCCGGCCACAGGTAGCGTTCATCCGCAAAGCCCTTCCGTTTTCCGGCGGTGGAGAAGGGCTGACAGGGAAAGCCGCCTGAGATAACGGTAACTGTTTCAAGTCCTGTTTTTTCAAAAAACGCCTCCTTCGTAAAAGTAGTAATATCCCGGAACCTGGGAACATCCGGCCATCGTGCGGAGAGGACGGAGTGCGGAAAATCCGCCCACTCACACTGGCAGACGGTTTCAAACCCGGCAGCCTCCGCCGCCAGGTCCAGACCGCCAATGCCGGAAAACAGGCTCACATGGGTCAGTTTATTCATGGCCCTTCGGTGCACGGAACGGTTCGATCTCACTTTCCAGCTCCGCAAGGACCGCCTCCATATCCGCCGTGACCGCCTTGTTTCTGGCGATCAGCCGGTTCATCACATCAAAGAAGGTTTCACCTTCCTGTTTTTCTTCTGTGTGCAAATAGTGGGAATCATTCATGTTCGTTTTCTCCTTTCCCGGTTTCACCAAGTTTTGTCGTCATAATGCTGTAAAGTTCATTGTCCTTCGGGAAGTCATCCACAAAAGGCAGAATCACATTGCCGAAGAAAATCAGCCCCTCGCCGGGGCCTGCGTTGCTGATATGTGCCGCCTGCTGGTTAGAGATATTCAGACGCTCACAGAGGATTTTTCTGTCTCCGCTGGCCTGGTTCAGAAGGTACACAAAATCGCTGTTTTCAAAGATATTCTCAATCTCCGGGGAGGAAAGCAGATCCTTGATGTTCTGCGTGATCCCCGTGGGGATACCGCCCCATTTGCGAAAGCGTTTCCAAATCTCCACGCTCCAGGAACCAACCTCGCCGCGCAGCAGAAGGTGGAACTCGTCCACGAAGTACCAGGTGGATTTGCCCTGATCCCGGTTTTGGGAAACACGGTTCCACACCTGATCCTGGATCACCAACATACCCAGGCTTTTGAGCTGCTTTCCCAGCTCCTTGATATCGAAGCAGACAATGCGGTTGTTGATATCCACGTTGGTACGGTGGTTAAAAACATTCAGACTGCCATGCACATACAGTTCCAGCGCTGCCGCGATCCGCTGCGCCTCCGGCTCCGGCTGCCGCTTGATCTCGTCATACAAATCTTCCAGCAGTGGCATATTCTCCGGGCGAGGGTCTGCGATATAGGGGCGGTACACGATCCGCACAGCACGGTCAATGACCGTCTTTTCCACCGGCTCCAGACCGTTCCGTCCACCTGCCGCCAGTTCACAGAACGACAAGATAAAGTCAGATTTCAACGCCAGCGGGTTATCATCCTCGCTGTAATTGAGGTTGATATCCATAGGGTTCACATACTGCGTGCTGGTAGGCGAGATTTTGATGACCTGTCCTTCCAGACGGTTCACCAGCGGAAAATATTCTGCCTCCGGGTCGCAGATCAAGATATCGTCCTTTGTGTTCAGGAACACACCCACGATGGAACGCTTTGCGGAAAAACTCTTGCCGCTGCCGGGCGTACCTAAGATCATGCCGTTGGGCGTTTTCAGCTTTTTGCGGTCGGCAAGGATCATGTTGCCGGAAGTGGCATTGAGCCCGTAGTAGAGGGCTTCACCGCCGTGGAAAATCTCCTGCGTGGTGAAGGGAACGAACACCGCCACCGCCGAAGTGGTAAGCCCGCGCTGTATCTTAATGCGGTTGACACCCAGGGGCAGAGCCGACACGAAGCCGTCCTCCTGCTGAAAGTCCAGCCGCACCAGGGAACAGTTATATTTCTGCGCCACGCTTGCCGCACGGAGAAGGTCATTCTCCAGCTTTTGCTTGCTGTCTGCAAAATTTACCACCAGGAAGGTCATCAGGAACATTCGCTCATTTCTGCTTTGCAGGTCACGGAGGATGTTCTTTGCCTCGCCTGCGTAGGTGGCAAGGTCAGTTGGGATGATATCCATATCGAAACCTTCCCGCACCGCCTTTTTCTGCGCGTCGATCTTCATACTGTCAATGTCAGTGATCTTCCGCTTGACCGTTTTGATTGCCTCGTTCTGATCCATGCTGCGGATATGGAGGCTGACAAGCAGCCCGCTGTCCGTATCCAGCAGCTCAGTGAGCATACGGTCATCCATTTCCGGTGCGCTGATCTGCAGAAAGGACACGGCACAGAATTTATCCGCCATCGTGAACTTCCTTGCTTCACCGAAGCGGAAAGAAGAAGGTGCGATAAAATCCTGGACCGACAGGCCGGAAGGGGCAAGCCAGCTCCATTCAAAGGCAAACCGTTCCCCGTCCGGGTGCAGGATGCCGTGGAGCATTTCCAGCCACTCCTTGCCGCCAAGCTCTTTTGCCAGAGCACCCATGACCTTGAAATGGTTGAGGGCATCCATGACGATTCGGGAAAATCGTGCCCGTGCGGTTTTGCTGTCCCGTGCCTCGATGGTGAGGGTCAGGTACTTTGTTTTGATAAGACCGTTGTTGCCCCGTTCAAGCTGCTTGCGGAGCATTTGTGTGTAAAGCTCACGGATATGATCGAAGTGATCTCCCTGCGCCGCGATCTCGATACGCTTCACAAAATCCTCCCGGTTCATGCGGCGGCTCACAAGGGAGAGCTGCATCCCGATAGAAGCATCATGGGCGTTATACATATCGCAGAGGGCTTCAAAGATCGCCGTCTGATCGTCAGGCTTTGCAAGCTGATAATTCACATCCTCGAACTCGATACACTTCGACCAGGTGTGGTCGTCCAATTTGCACAGGCCGTCCGGGTACATCTGGCGGAACAGTAAAGTGTCCTGTGCGGAATGAACCTTGCCGTCGCCTCTGGCAGTTTCCAGGATACGGCTGATCTCACGCTTTTCTGCGGCGGTGAGCTTTACCGCTGGTTTTGCCGCCTGCCGTGCCTGCGGCTCTGGCTTTCGCTTTCTGAACAATGGCTTTCACCTCCTTTTCCGCCTGGGTCTGCCGCTCCAGGGCTGCGTAGAAATTGTTTGTCTGATAAGGCCGCTCCTTCGTCCGCAGGAACATACAGCGGATGACCTGTCCGGCCACCACCTCCAGGGGTTGGCCGTGTCGCTCATACATGGCGAGCAGAAAGAACGGGAGCATGACGATAATCATGCAGAACGCGGCAGCGCTGTTGCTGGCCGTGCGTCTGAGTAAAAAGAAAAGCGGTACTCCGATGAGTGCCGCCGCTCCGAAACATATAAGCTGCCGTTTGGTAAGCCCAAACAGCACTTTGGATTTTACTTTTGTCAAATCCTTTGGAATGGTAACATACGCCAATTTATCAAGCCTCCTTAATGCGCTCCGAACAGGCTCTTAGAGAGGCTGCCGGTCTTGAACAGGGCGAAGCACAGCAGGACCGTGTAGCCCATGCAGGCCCATATCGCGCCTGAGATATTTCCGTCCGTGGCGATACTCTGTACCAAAACAGAGTAGATTCCCACGCACACCATGATTAGAAATGCCTGGAACGCCAATGCAAACAGGGATTTCAAGTAGTTCTGCCCCGTATGGCTCCAATCCCGGTTCGTCATAGTGGCAAGTGGGATTGGCCCAACGGAAGTCGTCAAATACACCTCGATCATGCGGCCGTAGATGACAAGCATGATACAGATGGAAAGGGCGTTCATGGTAAGCCCCACAAAAAGGGACTGAAACCACAGCCCGAACAGTTCTCCCGTGCCCAGGGCGTCAAGCTGCGCCTCCATATCTGTGATGACGCTGCTGATATCAATGGAGGTATTCCCGATGATGACGCCTGCGCTACTGTTTACAACGCTTTGCCCCACATCGAAGATACCCATGACGATGTTCCATGTGTTCGTCACAATGAGAACGGCACAGAAGGTTTTGAAAATCCACTTGAAGAACATCCAGGTATCTACATCATGCAGATTGTTTTTCTCTGTCACAAGCTGGATCAGCTCATAACACATTACGAATGTCAGGATAACCCCGGCGATTGGAACGATCACCGTTTCAGAGAGGTTTCGGATCATAGAAAAGACGCCGCTGTTCCATGCCAGCGGCGTCTGTCCCACTTCACCGGCGATCTCGCCTACTTTGGTATTGACCGTATCGAACATGCCCGACAGGCTTCCCGTGATCCCCTCGATGAGCAGCCCTCGGAGCCATTCATCGAGTTTGTCGAGTATGCCGCCCATAAGCGATCACCGCCGGACGATCAACCGAACAGGCCGGAGAGCAGAGGTACAAGGGTGATGCCGATGAGGGCGACACCGCCGCCGGCCATCAACTGTTTCATACCCTGGCTTTTTGCTGATGTGTGATAAAGAAGTAGTAGAAGTGTAAAAAATTTTGCCGTTCCTATCCGGCGTTTGCGCATTGCGCCGGATAGGTCGGGCGGTCATTCGGGCAGGTCTACCTTGCCAACGAAAGAGTAATAAATATCAATGTCCTGTCTGCGTGTGCCGTTCTCGTCATAGCTGCACTCATGCACAACGATTTTCTCCACAAACTCACGCAAAAGGGTAGGGGTAAGTTCTTCAAAGCTGGTGTACTTGCGGACAACATTCATAAACTTTTCTGCGTTTACCGTGGCTTCCTGCGCTTTGGAAAGCTCTGCCCGGATAGCGGCGGCTCTCTCTTTCAGTTCTTTCTGCTCGGCTTCATAGTCTGCCGACAGCTCCGTGAAACGCTCGTCTGAAATGCGCCCGGTCACGCTGTCCTCATACAGCCGCTTGAAGATAGCGGATAACTCGCTGATACGCTTCTCGGCGGCTTCCAGCTCCTTTTTCCTTGCGGCGTTCCTGCGCTTGCCCCCGTCCTCGTTCTGCTCGATCAGCAGCTTCATAAACCGGGCTTCGTGCTTCGCTGCATAGCTGGTGACTTTCCGCAGATTGTCGGTCACTCCGGCGGTCAACAGGTCGGTGCGGATAAAGTGCGCCGTACAGTCACGGGTACGCTTCTTGTAGCTCCCGCAGATATAACAATCCTGCTTGCGGGTGGCGTTCTGGTAACGCTGCTGGTAAAGGACGCTGCCGCAGTCGGCACAAAAGAGTATGCCGGAGAATAAGCCCACTTCATCATAGCGGTTCGGGCGTTTGCGCTGCTTGCGTAACTCCTGCACACGCTCCCACATCTGGGTGTCAATGATAGGCTCATGGTGGTTCTCGAAAATCGCCTGTTTCTCAATGGGGTTCTCTACGCTGTGCTTGGTCTTGTAGGACGGCTTCTCCGTCTTGAAGTTTACCAGACAGCCCGTGTACTCCCTGTTTTCAAGGATATGTACCACGGTATTGGTCGCCCACTTGCACTCATAGCCGGGGTGGTAGCGGCGGGTGCTTCCCGTCCGACGGTATTCCAGCGTTCCCGGCGTGGGGATCTCCTGCTCTGTGAGCATACGGGCTATCTTGGTCGGCCCGTTCCCGGCAAGGCACAAGCTGTAAATCTGCCGCACAACAGGGGCGGCTTCCCCGTCAATGATAAAATTTTCGTCCTCGTCCATAAAGTAGCCGTATACGGGTTTGCTCGTGACGGGCTTCCCGCTCATACCCTTAGACCGTTTTACTGCTTTGATTTTCTTGCTCGTATCTCTCACCAGCCATTCGTTAAAAATGTTCCGCAGAGGGGCAAAATCATTGTCGCCCTGTGCGCTGTCCACTCCGTCATTGATAGCGATAAAGCGGACGCCTTTCTGTGGGAAAATCATTTCCGTATACATTCCCACTTGCAGATAGTTTCGCCCTAACCGTGACATATCCTTGACGATAACGGTGCCGACTTTTCCGGCTTCAATGTCCGCAAGCATGGCTTGAAAACCGGGTCTTTGGAACTGTGTCCCGCTTATTCCGTCATCTGTAAAATGGATGATGTTGGTTAAATTATTCTTACTTGCATATTCTTCAAGGATTTTCTTTTGATTAACGATTGAGTTACTTTCTCCTTCAAGTTCATCATCTCGACTTAATCTCTCATAGAGTGCTGTTATCTTTTCAAAATTCCTCACTTTTTCCTCCTTCCTCTTAATTTCTTAAATAAAAAAGAATTAAGAAGTACATATTTCACTAAAACAGTGATTAAGTGTTCTCCTTAATTCTATTACTCCCGCCGCAAGTTTGTATTTTTTGTACTGCTTGACTGCAAAATGCTCCGGGTCTTTTTCTTCCAGACGTTCAAACATGAGGTCAACCGGGTTCTGGAAGTCCTCGTCGTCCTCGCGGGCTTCCGACGCATTTATCATTTCAAGCAGCGTCGTGAAGTTCTTCTCGTCCTCCGGGGCTTCATACCAGATATAGCCGATTAGCGCGGTGTAGTAGAGCTTTTCCGCTTTCACCCAGAAATCCTCGCCGGATTTTTCCCCGTCGCCTTTGGTGTTGGCGATAATGGTATTGACTAACTTCAAAATGTCCTTTTCGCTCCGCAGATAGGCAAAGGGATTGTATTTCATGGATTTTTTGAAGTTAATCGTATTTAGCACTTTGATACGGTATTTGTACCGCTGTAACATTTTCCCGGTTTCCAAAATCAGTGTTCCTTTCGGGTCAGTGACGATATACGACGTTGGAAAATCCTTTGACGTACATTGCATGAGCGACGGTTTCACAAAGAACCGGGTCTTGCCGCTGCCGGAACCGCCGATTACAAGGATATTTTTGTTTCTTGCGTATTTCGGCTGCTTCGGGCGGCTGTTCATGGTAAGCCGTTCCGTCTGCGTTAGGGGGATATTGTTCTCAAATACCGGGTCGGTGTACGGCTTTATGTCGTCAGCCCCGCCCCAACGCGCCGAACCGTATTCTGTCCCGCGGCGGTATTTCTTCGCGTTCTTGCCTTTGGTGTAGATAATCAGCCGGACAATGACCGCCCCCGCAATGCCTAAAGCTAAGTCTGCCGGGTGGAAGCTCGGCGCGATACTGGAAAAGGCGGCGGTAAAACCGTCCCCAAGATGTAGCAGCTTTGCGCTCGCGTCCGCGCCGGGGGAGAGCCGGACAGCCGCGCCCACTTTATCAAAGAGCCAGACAAAGAGCAGATACGGGAGATTTAAGATAAGCAGCTTCTTGATTTCCGGCTTCATAGCGATACCTCCCTGTCTTTGTTCTTGACCTTTGCCCGTTCCGCGTTCTTGCCCTGTGCAGCTTCTTTGAGGGTAGAGAGCAGCTTTCGGATTGAGGGCTTTTTCTCCTGTGTCAGCTTTTTTGCGGAAAATTCCTTAAAGGCGGCGGTCAGCACGTCCGCGTCCCGCCCCTTGAAGAAAACCAGATAGCGGGGCGGGCTTTCCGTCGCGTCCTTTTTCAGCGCAAAGTCGATACCGTACTTTTTCGCCGTACTCTCAAAGGCTTTGATATTGCCCTCGGTAATCTCAATGTTGGAAACGCCCGCGTTCTGCTTCATAAGCTGCTTTAAGCTCTGCTTGCCCTGTGGCGGTTTTGCAAGCTGCTTTTTGCCCTTTGACAGTATGGCTTTCATTGCCTTTTGGAGCGTCTGCGCGGTCAGCTTCCCGGTCTTGATGTAAAGGGCTATGGTCTTTTCGTTTACTTCGTCCTGCAATTTGTCGCGTCCTCCTTTCGCGTTTCTTTATGGGGCGGCGGTCAGATACGCACCCGCAGCCCGTTCAAGTCCTCGGCTCTGATACCCACAAGATACCAGTTGTCGCCGTACTCAATCCGGGTCGGCTTCCACTTGCCCCGCACGAATACGTCAAAGCACTCGCCGCAATGCAAGCCCCCGTAGTAGCTGTTTAAGTCAAAGCGGATGTCGTAACGGTCGGTGCGCTCGTCAAATACCAATGCTCCTGTCATTTTCTGTGCCATAATAAAATCCTCCTTTTGTGGTTGTGGGTGGTTACAGGCTTTCGCCCTCGTTGCATGAATAATAGTCCGGGTCGCCGTACTGCGGCTTTTTCGGTGACAGTGCGCCGCTTGCCATGTCATGGGCGACAAGGGAAGTGTAATAATTGCCGATAGTGGACGGGGCGTTGAAAAGGGCTGCTTTCAGATATTGCTTGATGTTGCGGATTTTCGTTGTGTTCTCCCGCATACAGTCAAGCACAAAGCGGATATGCTCGCCGTCCAGTTTCATAAACTTAGATTTCACAAGCTCTGCCGGGTAGTCGTCCCCCGCAATCCGTACCCGCTTTCTGGCGGTGCATACGGTTTCAAGCATGAGGTCTACAATCTCGTCAAGCCTGTCACTGTCAAACTTCATGTCCTGTTTGAGAATGTCGTAGTCGATATTGTCCTTGATGATTTCCCGGTATATATCAACTGCGCTCTGTGCTGTCGCTTCCGTTCCTTTCCGTTCCGGCGGCGTAGCCGCTTCTCTGCAAGGAGAGGGGTTAGGGGAAAGGATAGGAATGGAATGGGTACTTTGTTCATCAGTAATTATTTTTTCTTTTTTTGGTAAGTCAGTTCTTTGTATATCTTTATTTAATTGCGTTGGATTTTCCAACGTAGGTTTTTCCAATGTTGGTTTTTCCTGTGTTGGATTATCCAATGTTGGATTTTCCAATGTTGGTAAATCCGGCGTAGGCGGCTGCGGCTGCTCGAATATCACATAGTCCGCGCCCCGCAAGCGTCCTTTCTCGTCGCGCTCCCTTGAACGGACGATATACCCGGCGCGTTCAAGCTCCTTAATGGCTTCGCGGATAGCGTCTATCTTCTCCCGGTTGATAAGGGATAAGCCTTTCAAGGTGTAGTCCCAATCTTCGGGGAGTGACAGCATTTGCGACAACAGCCCCTTTGCCTTTAGGGAAAGCTCCTTGTTGCGTAGGTGGTGGTTGCTCATTACGGTGTAGCCCTTGTTCCGTTCCACTCTGAAAACTGCCATAGTTCATAGCTCCTTTGCTTTGGATTTGTTACGCAGTAGAAGCGCGGTTTCGGGGAATAAGGTATAAATCCCTTGCCGCGCCAGATACACACCCGCAAAACCGCTTGTAGCAAGGCTTTTTCTGCCCCTACTGCGTAACAAAGGGCATGAAAAAAGCGGCGTTCCTGTTCTCCCATGTAGAGAGTAAGAAACGCCGCTTCTGCGTCGTATTCAGTTTTTAGTACAATACCCTGCTTGTCCGTCGCTCGAAAAACCTTGATTTTCCAGTGTTTTCAAAAGTATCGTTATCTAACGTCAGCTTTTGATAGACCAGGCTTTATGGAAATGATGAATGGAGTAAATACTGGAAATATCGGTTGTATCATCGTAAAGGATATGAGTAGACTCGGCAGAGATTATCTCAAAGTCGGTCAATGTATGGAGATATTAAGACAAAAGGGCGTAAGACTGATTGCTATCAATGACAATGTAGACAGCTTTTACAGAGAAGATGATTTTACCCCTTTTAGAAATATTATGAATGAATGGTATGCAAGAGATACTTCAAGAAAAATACAATCTACATTTAGATCAAAAGGAGAAAGCGGAAAGCATACGGCAAGCACTCCACCTTATGGCTACATCAAAGATGAAAAAGACAAAGATAAGTGGATTGTAGATGAAAAGGCAGCCGAGATAGTAAGACGAATATTTAATCTTACAATGGACGGAGCAGGACCATACAAAATAGCAAAGATACTGGAAGCAGATAAGATAGATATACCCGCTTATCATCAGCAAAAAATGGGATATGGATTACATCAAAGCAAAAACTTTGAATATCCTTATCGTTGGTGTAGTTCCACAATTGCCAGTATCTTAAAGAAAAAAGAATACTTAGGGCATACAGTTAACTTTAAAACAAGAAAACATTTCAAGGATAAGAAAAGTAAATATGTATCCGAAGATAAATGGCTCATCTTTGAAAATACTCACGAAGCAATCATAGACCAAGAAACCTTTGATAATGTGCAAAGGATAAGAGGAAATGTAAAAAGGTATCCTGATGGTTGGGGCGAATATCACCCACTAACAGGATTGATGTATTGTGCAGATTGCGGGAGCAAGATGTATGTTCATAGGACAAATAACTATAAGAATATTCCTTATTATGTTTGTAGTAATTATAAGAAAGTACCTTGCGGGACACTTTGTCCATCAGCTCATAGGATAAAAGCAGAAGTAGTCTTAAATCTTATCCAAGAAACATTAAAAGATATAAAAAATTATCTTGATGAAGATAATGAAGCATTTATTCATTCCATTCAAAATGAAATGGAAGAAAAGGAAAAGGCACATATAGAAAAGAAAAAGATAAGATTAACAGAAAGCCAAAACAGGCTTCAAGAGCTGGAACGATTGATGTGCAGAATTTATGAAGATATGATTTTAAATAAGATACCGAATAATCGCTATGAAATTTTAAATAACCAATATGAAACTGAGCAACTCGCGTTAAGTAAAGAGATTAAAGACTTAGAGCTTGTAATATCAAGATATGAAAAGGAAACAGATAAGGCAAGAAAATTCATATCCCTTATTAGTCGTTATGAAAACTTTGATAATCTCACAAACACAATGATAAATGAGTTTGTAAAGAAGATAATCATTCATGAAAGAGATAGGAAAGGCAGTCAAACATCAAAGCAAAAGATAGAAATATATTTTAACTTCATAGGAAATTATGAAGTGCCAAAAGAAGAGTTAAGCGAAGAAGAACGATCAAAACTTGAGGAAGAAGAACGAAAAATTAATGAGAGAAGAGACAGACTTCATCAAAATTATCTAAAGCGTAAAGCAAATGGAAAACAACAGGAGTATGAGGAAAGGTATAAGGAAAGGAGAGAACAGAAAAAACAGGAGAAGTTAAAGGTTTTGAAAAGGGCAGGTATACTGATGAAGGATTATAAAAACAAGGAATCATTTAAAGAGAGCGTGTAAAAATTACACGCTCTAAATTTATGTTTTATAATATTGGGATAAATTTCTTTAGTTAAGCATACTTCTATATTTACTTGGTGTGATACCATAAGTTGATTTGAATATTTTAGCAAAATGTCCTGTGTGTGTATAGCCAACTTTTTCTGCTATCGTAGATATTTTATACTCAGGATTTTTCAGCAATAATAATGCCTTATTAAGCCTTAGTTCTTTTAAGTACTCGTAGGGAGGAACACCGTAGTATTTGCGAAAAGCTAATTGAAATCGTGCAGGACTCATTAAAGCAATTTTAGAGAGTTCAAGTCCGTCAATATGAACCGATAAATCTTTTTTCATAGCTGATACAGCCCTTTTCAGATTTTGCTTATCTTTTTTAGTTAAGACAACGGATATATTTTTTTCCTTTTCTTCTAACTCTGTAATTATGATAGATAATAGTTCCATAACTTTGCTTTCCAAATATAAAGGCAAAATCTTTCCTTCAGCTTGGGATTCTCTTATCTGTTGAAATATAAAATTCAACTGCGGAGAATTTTGAGTTTTTAACAAATAAGAATTAAGAATCTTTGCTTTTTCATATTCAAAATCATCATATTTTAATTTTAAGAAAGTATCAAAGTATTCTTTGGTTATGATTATTTTCGTAAACTTTACAGGCTTATTTGCCTCACAATAGGTATAAGTTTTCTTTTCTGTATTTAAGTAACAATATATACCTTTTTCTACATTATTTAACTTTCTGCCACCGACTTTAAATGAACTGCTTTCTGTTTCAAATTGGCTAATCTCTAAATACTTTTCAGATACTTCGGTTATTTTCTCCATTGTTTCATTTGGAGTAAAGTTAGCAATTAAAATTAGAATTAAACGGCTGTCAAATTTTAGTATGCGAAAAGTACCTTTGCCAAAATGGGGATCTATTTTAAAGATTTGTTTGTTTTCAGTTGATAAAGTTGGAACAGGAATAAAAGGAGCGTCATGTACTAAGTTTGTTAAATAATCAATAACTGTTCTATCCATCAATTCTACTCACCTCTTTTAATATCACAAATTTATTTTATTATATCACAAATTTATAAAAATGTAAATAGAAATACTGATAAAAAGCTTATAAATAAAGGGATTACAAGGAATATCAAAATTCATAGTTAGATTTTGAGTTATAAAAAATTAGCTTTATAATGAATGTAGTTAGTTAGATACGGCTAACAATTATGAAAGGAGATGGAATAACTAATGGAAAAAAAGAAGACAGGAATATCTTATGTGTTTCAATTAGCAAAAGATGAGAGAAAAAAGCTACATTTAGGAATGTTTTTATCTGTCATTTCTGCGACTTTATCATTAGTTCCTTATTTTGTAGTTTACAAGATATTACTAATGATATTTCAGAAAAATATTTTGTATACAGAAATTTTAATGTGGGCAGGTATAGGAATTATAAGTGCTGTTTTGCAAGCAATACTAATGTCCTTTGCGGGCATTTTATCTCATACAGCAGCTTTTAACACAATACACAGAATTAAGCTGAAAGTTGTAAATCATATTTCAAAATTTAATTTGGGATTCTTCCAAGAGCATGCCCCCGGAGAAATTAAAACATTGTTGTTTGATGATGTAGATAGAGTTGAAAATTTTTTGGCTCATAGCACTTTGGAATTAGCTCAGGCAGCAGTTGTTCCGGTTATTATGTTCATTTTCATGTTGAAATTAAATTGGATGATGGCACTTGTTATGCTTATTCCTATGATTTTGGGATTAGGAATTCCTATGATGCTAATGAAAAATTATCCGGATATGTCAACGGAGCTATCCGAAGATATTGCTGATTTAAATGCTTCGGCAAACGAATTTATAAAGGCTATGCCTGTAATAAAAATGTATCATTTAACAGCAGAAAAATTTGAACAATATAGAAGCTCATTGAATGCGTATATTACTTGTTGGAAAAAGATGTGTATGAGCTCTTGCTATCCTTTATCAATAACTTTAGTGGTTTTGGATTCAGCAATCTTATTTACATTGCCGTTCGGAGGATATTTCTTTTTGAGAAATTCTTTATCAGCAACATCCTATTTGCTATTTATTATGCTTACAATGTGCTTTTTTGTTTCGTTCTTAAATATGGTAACAATCTTTATGCAATCTATGGAGCTTGGAAGCGGATTGGATAACATAAAAAAAATAATGGATATGGATGAATTGAAAGACGGAACAAAAATCATAAACAAGAATGAGTGTATGAAAATAGATTTTAAAGACGTTACTTTCAGTTATGACGATGAAGAAACAAAAAATAAAGCATTACAACATATAAATTTATCCTTAAAACCGAATACAATAAATGCTTTTGTGGGACCTTCCGGTGCAGGCAAGACAACTGCTGCACAATTGATTGGGAGGTACTGGGATGTAACAAGTGGAGCAATTAAAATTAACGACATACCGATCAATGAATTAAAAATAGATAATTTGATGGACATTACATCATTTGTTTTTCAAGATGTATTTCTTTTGGAGGACACTCTCTATGAGAATATTCGTATGGGAACAGATGCAGATGAAAATAAGATTATTGAGGCTGCAAAAGCAGCACAAATTCATGACTTTATTATGAGTTTACCGAATGGATATCAGACAAGAATCGGGGATCAAGGGGTGAAATTGTCAGGTGGACAGCAACAAAGAATCTCAATCGCTAGGGCAATACTCAAAGATTCTCCAATTATTATTTTTGATGAAGCAACTTCCTATTCAGATATAGAAAATGAGTACCAGATACAGTTAGCACTTCAAAACTTGTTGAAAAATAAAACAATCATTATGATTGCTCATCGTTTGCATACTATTAAGAATGCAGATCAAATTGTTGTATTTGATGAAGGGGAAGTCGTAGAGGTTGGAACACATAAAACTCTTTTAGAAAGAAAAGGGGTCTATGAAAGTATGTGGAACACATACATAAAAGATTACTTTGGAGAGGGGGTAAGTGCAAATGCTTAAGATTATTAGAACACTTCTGAAAGATAAAAAAGAAAAATTGTATTTACCGATTTTTCTAATGGTTATTGATTCGATAGGAAGCATTGTTTTGTATTTAATGCTCTATTTTACCGTTGTTAATATATTGCAAAATACATTAACTAAAACCTTAATCATAGAATATACGGTAATATGTTTCATCAGTATGATTGCAAGGATACTGATTTATAGGCATGCATACTATTTGAGCTTTTCAAGAGGAGCTGAAATGTGTGGAGATATGCGTTTGGATTTAGCAAATCATTATAGGAGTTTGAGCCTTGGTCATTTCCAAAAAAATAGTAGTGGTTATCTATTATCAACTCTTACAAAGGATTTGAGTAGTTTTGAACTGATCATAACGCACACTTTACCATCGGTTATTAAAACGGCAGTTACAGCAATATTGATTTTATTAGGCACATTTTTTATCGATTGGAAGCTCGCATTATTAGAGTGTTTAGTATTGCTTATCGCATATCCTATGTTGATATGGGGCAACAAATTGATAGAAAAATACGGGGCAAGAAAAAGAAATTTAAATTCTAAGATGATTTCTATTATTTTAGAGTACATTCAAGGTATGAAAGCGTTTAAGTCAGCTAATATGACAAGTGAACATTTTGAAAGAATGATAAATACACTTGAAAATGTTAGAAAGACAAGCGTAAACGCAGAAAAGAAAATGGCGTTACCTACAAGTATGTACTTTATCACAGTTAACTTTTTGCTTCCGATAGTTCTTCTTATAGGAGGATATTTGCTTATAAATGGTAGTGTTAGAACTGAACAGTTTGTGGCTTTTATGCTTATGAGTTTAGCATTATCTGCACTTCTTATTGCCTTTCAACATTCCTATGGACTATTGAAAGATTTGAAATTAGCTGCAAGTAATCTTGAGAAAGCTTATGAAACGAAGCCATTGCCTTATTCTGAAAATGAAGTTGAATTAGAAAATTTTGATATTCAATTTAAGAATGTAAATTTTTCTTATGATAGAAATAAAACGATTCTGAACAATATTTCTTTTGAAGCAAAAGAAGGAACTTCTACAGCTTTAATTGGTCCTTCCGGTGGAGGAAAAACTACAATCGCTAATTTGATTGCAAGATTTTGGGATGTAAATAGTGGAGAAATTATAATTGGTGGAAAAAATATAAAATCCATAAAACCTGATGTGTTGCTTAAATATGTTAGTCAGGTTTTTCAAGATAATGTACTGTTAACCGATACTGTTTATAACAATATCAGGGTTGGAAAACCTAATGCAACAAAGGAAGAAGTTTATCAAGCTGCAAAATTAGCTTGTTGCCATGAATTTATTTTGAAAATGAAGGATGGATATGAAACGGAAATAAAAGATGGAGGAAGTACATTATCCGGCGGTGAACGACAAAGGATTGCTATTGCAAGAGCGATTCTGAAGGATGCACCAATTCTTTTGTTGGATGAATCTACAGCTTCTCTTGATCCTGATAATGAAGCTAAAATCAATAATGCTTTGGAGCATTTAATGCAAGGAAAGACAGTTTTTGTTATTGCCCACAGATTGAATACCATTAAAAACGCTAATCAAATTATTTTGATAAATAACGGAAGAATTGAAGAACAAGGAAATCATAATGAACTCTATGGAAAAAAAGGACATTACTATGAAATGGTAAATACACAGGAAAGAGCGAAAAAGTGGATGATAAAGGAGAATAGTTATGGAGAGGCTTAGTACTTTGAGAGAAAAGACAAAAGGTAAAGTTGTTGAAATTATTGGTGATACACATTTTCAAAGCAGAATAATATCTATCGGAATAACTGTCGGAAGCGATGTTGAAGTTATCCAGAATTATAAAAAGCAACCTATTCTCATTTATTGCAGAGATACGATGATAGCTGTCAATAAGATAGAGGCAGAGAAAATAATGATGGAGGTACTTTGAGATATGAAGAAAATAACGATTGCTTTGCTGGGGCAGCCTAATTCTGGAAAATCGACTTTGTTTAATGGGTTGACAGGCTCAAATCAACATGTTGGAAATTGGCCGGGTAAAACCGTTGAGAAAAAAGAAGGCGAATTTTCGTATAAAGATACCAATTATACGATTGTGGATTTACCAGGAACCTACGGATTATCAGCAAATTCAGAGGAAGAAGTTATAACAAGAGAATATATAGAAACCGGGAACGCAGACCTAATTGCTATTATGGCAGATGCTTCACAATTAAATCGAAGTCTATTTATGCTCTCTGACTACATTGGAATAAATATTCCGGTTGTCTTAATCATGAACATGATGGATGTTGCTACAAGTCAAGGGAAAAATATAAATATAAAGGGGTTACAAAAATCCTTGAATATACCTGTCATTCCTATCGTTGCGGCAGATAAAAAGGAATACAAAGAGTTTTATGCTTTTCTGGAGCATTCAGATAGAGGAAAAATTTTATCTGACGAAAATTTAGAAAGGGCATATGAAAATATTGTTGGAGATAACTATAAGCTATTAAAAAAACATATCCCTGATAAAGGTATAGGTGTATTTTCAAAGTCGTGGATTATCGGAAAATTATTAGATCAGGATGCAAAAGTAATTGCGTTAGTAAAAGATAATGTTGAAAAAGTCGAATTTGAAGAAATAGAGAACGTATTAAAAAGCATAAAAAATGGCAATTTAATAACCGGTAATTGTAAATTTGAATGGATAGATAAACTTATCAATGCAAATGTTATTCAGAAAAAGAGAGTATTTAAGAGAAGCAAATTTGATCGTATAGCCACAAGTAAAGCTTTCGGAAAACCTATGGCTATCGGAGTTATCATTTTAGGATTAGTTGCTTCTATGCTCATCGGATTTCCGCTAATGGGGTTATTTGGGTTTGTTATACCTAAAATATCAACATTGTTGGCAAAGGGGCTTGTCGCCATTGGAGTATCAAATTGGCTGATTTCACTTTTGTGTGGAGCCGTAATGACTGCAATTACTTTTGCATTGCAAATGGCAAGTTATGTATTGGGAATTAGCTTAGTATTTGGATTCTTGGAAGATGTAGGATATATGGCAAGAGTTTCCTATGTCTTTGACAACACTATGTCGAAATTAGGATTGCAAGGAAAAGCAATTATGCCGTTCTTGTTAAGTTTCGGCTGTAATATAGGTGGAATCACAGGAACGAGAGTAATTGATTCATGGGGACAGAGGGTTATGACGATTGCATTATCTTGGGTAGTCCCTTGCGGGTCAACATGGGGAGTAGTCGGGCTTGTTACAGGAACATTCTTCGGAAAACAGGCAGTATTTGTGATATTAAGCCTATTTGCAGTTGCTTTTCTACATTTACTAATCACATATAGGATTTTCAGAAAATCGCTTTATGAGGGAAGTGAACATTTTGGAATGATTATGGAACTTCCACCATATCACAAGCCACATTGGAAAAATTTACTTTCTTCTGTAATGAATAGGATGGGAAATGTACTGAAAAGGGCATTGAGTATCATTATCCTTATTTCTGTTATATTTTGGATTCTTGCCTATACGCCTGATGGAAATATAGCTAACAGCCTTATTTATAAAGCAGGAACATTTATAGAGCCTGTAACAAAATTGTTTGGGTTACCATGGCAATTATTTATGGCTTTTGTTGCTTCTGCAATGGGAAAAGAATCGGCATTAGGAGTAATGGCATCATTATTTACTTCTTCAGGAATATGGCATGCAGTTGAGGTTAAAGGGACAGTAGATACCGCTATTCTAAGCAATAATATGTTGACAATGATTTCAAAGCCGGAAGCCTTAGCATTTACTTTTGCCTTTTTCTTCAATATGCCTTGTTTGATGGCTCTTGCAGCTACCGCACAAGAAACACATTCAAAAAAATGGACGATAAAAATAGCACTGTATTATATATTATCGGCTCTAATTATATCTTGTGTTGCATATCATATTGGACTACTGATTTTTTAAGGTGTGATAAGTATGCTTATACAACTATTAGAAGTATTGAAAAAGAAAAAGACTTGCACTTTGCAAGAATTTGCTGAACTGACAGGTGAGGATTTAGATAGTGTAAAAATGAAAATTGAATATCTCGAAAATAATGGATATTTGGTAAAAACTAAAAGGTCTGCAACAAGTAAATGCCAAAGTCAATGTTCGGGATGCTCGAATTGTGTTGTTAATCAAGATGATATTTGGATTGTAAAAGAGTAGTTTGGTTAAGTACAGAATCAAAGAATGGAGGTTAAAATGTAGCTAAGCAATGGAGGGATAAATAATGAAAACACTAAATTTTGTTATTCACATAAGATATATTTATCATTTTTTATGCTTGGAATTGCTTACACGTAGCAATAACACTTTACCAGAAACAACAAAATAGAAAATCATATAAAATATTAGTTTTTAAGCCGAGAGGACTTTTTACGTCAAAGTGTAGAAGTCCTCCTTTTTTATTCTCAAAAAGCAAAACAGAGAACTTAAAAAGGAGGATAACACAATGTCTAATAAGGAATATTACCTTTATGTCAAAGGGGAAGCTATACCCATAAGTGAAGAAGTCTACAAAGCCTATTGGAAGATAACAGAGCATGAAAAATATCTTCAGAAAAAGGATTGTAAGTATGGAGTTATTCCATTTTCATCATTAGATCATGATGGACACTTTGTAGATAACATCATAGATGAAAAAATAGACTTAGAAAAAATTGTAGAAGTCAAAATGCAAATTGAAGAACTGCATAAGGCATTAGCTACACTGACAAAAGAAGAAAGAGAGTTAATGGAAGCCATCTTTTACAGAGAAGAAAGTTTAAGGTCGATTGGCAAAAAAGAAAAAGTAAGCTATCAAGCAATCGGAAAAAGGAGGGATAAGATTTTAGAAAAGCTAAGAAAACTTTTAGAAGATAAATTCTAAAAAATGCTGAAAGGTTAAGTATCAAAGAAAGGTGCTTAGCCTTTCTTCATTTGGAACACAACAATATTGAAATGGAGGAATGAAAAATGAAAGAGTTAGAAAATGTAATGATCCAGTTGGAAAAAGAAACTAAGAAAAAAGAACAGGCGGAAAACAAAATTAAGCAACTAAGACAAAAGAAATCACAGCTAAAAAGAAAGGCGGACACGAAACGAAAAGTAGAAAAAGGAGGCGTGTTTGAGAAATTTGAAAAACAGATAACCGGAGCAGAAGAAAGTACCGACAATGATTTAATCTATGCCTTTTTAGATTATGTACTTTCCGATAATCGATATAGAGAAAAGCTAAAAGAACTTACAGAAATTCATTTAAAAGAAAAAGAAATCTCTTTAGAAGAAAATCCAAATCTTAAAGAGGAAAATGCAAATGATGATTTTGAAGAACTGGCAGAGGAAGAACAAGAAAAACAGAAAATGTATTAGAAACTGAGATGGAGTAAAGTGAGAAACATTTTAACACTTTGCTTTTTTGTGGATTTGAAAAATCTACAAAAAACAAAGTTCACAGGGGTCTAAGGGGGAGTAGCCCCCTTGAACAAATAAAAATGCTTTAGCGTTTTTGTTTCCTTAGCGGAGCTATAAGCTTTCCGCAGGAACGCAAAGCACCGTAGTCAAACGGTGTATCTTTGCGCCCTTTGAAAAAGGGAGCGAAGATACGACCTGAACATTAGGATAGTAAAATCCCAAAATTGAAAACAGATAAAGGAAGAAAAGACAATGGAAATCAAAAGTTTGCATACCCATGTAGATATTGTGGCAAGGTCAAAAGGGCATAGCGTGATTGCAAAAGCTGCATACAATGCAAGAGATAAATTACAAGATGAATACTATGGAAAAACACATGATTATTCTAAAAAAGAAGACCTTGTATTCTCAAAAATATTTCTGCCGGAACATATCCCGAAAGAGTTTTCAAACAGAGAATACCTATGGAATGAAGTTGAGAAAATCGAAAAAAGTAAAAATTCACAACTTGCAAGAAATCTGCTCTTTACACTTCCAAGAGAATTAAATGAACAGGACAGAATAAAATTAATCAGCGAATTTATAGAAGAAAACTTTACTTCTAAAGGTATGATAGCAGACTGTAATATTCATAATCCTATGGCAAGCGATAATGAAGAACAACCACACGCCCATATCTTACTTACCCTTAGAGAAATAGACGAAAAAGGGAATTGGAAACCGAAATGCAGAAAAGAATATATCCTTGATGAAAACGGAGAAAAGATAAAACTGAAAAGTGGAAACTATAAATCAAGAAAAGTAAATTTGAACGATTGGAATGAACCTGACAAAGCAAAAGAGTGGAGAGAAAACTTTTCAAAGAAAGCAAACGAATACTTGGCAAGAAACAACATAAATAAAAGGATAGATCCACGCACCTTTAAAGAACAAGGCAGAGAAGAACTCCCGCAAATTCATTTAGGCACAAGCAGTTATCAGATGGAGAAAAAAGGCATACAGACAGAGAGAGGAAACCAAAACAGAAAAATCATCGCCTTGAATTTAGAATTTAGAAAATTAAAAGAGGAGCTATCCAAACTTACGTCTTGGATAGGCTCGTTACTTGGAAGTCTGCAAGTAAAATATGATGAATACAAACAGGAGAAAAAAGAAGAATATGAGAACAAGGCGGAACTCTTTAATCTCTATGAGTACATCAGTATTTATTATGACTTACAGGGAGAAAAAGCAAGAAAGTTAAATCCCTATGCAAGCAACAAAAAGATAGGTGCAGACCTAAGACGATTTTCCAAAGCAAGAATATATCTGAAAGACAACAATCTTAAAACCATAGCCGACCTACAAGAAAAGATAAGCACATTACAATCCCAAAATAAGAAGATTAGTCAAGACATTAAGGCGAAAACCACAAGAATAGAAAACTTAAATAAATGCTTTGCCTATGCGGACATCATCAAGGATAACAAAAAAGTCTTTGAGGAATGGAACAGTAAATCCCTATTCAAAGACAGCTTTTACAATTCCCATAAAGATGAGATAGATAAATATAAAAGAGCAAGGGCAATTCTTGAAAAGATAACAGGCTCATCGGCGATTAAGTCTAAAGACTGGAAAAAAGAAATCCAAAGCCTTGAAGATGAAATATCGAAACTCAACAGACAATCACAATCAATCAAAGAAGAGTACGAAAGTATCAACCATATCAAGTATGCAGTCAAGACAGTCAATGACGATTATGGCATAGACCTAAGTATTGAGATTGACAAGGCGATTAAGAGAGGAGAGAAAGAAAGTATCATAGAAAAGATAAAAGAGTATAAGCAAGATAGTGATAACTTTAATAAAAAAAGACAAATGACTAAAGACTATTACAAAAACCAAGAAAGATAAGACCTGGTAAAAATATCTTATCCAAGCTATAATATGACCAAGAAAATAAAGGCAGATCTAGGAGGTAATAGAGATGAATAAAAGGCAAGAGCTAATAAATGAACTTATAAAAGCAGATCAAGATGGAACATACAAAACATATAAAAGCACAGAAGAAATAAAAGCAATGAACAATGAAGAAGTGCAGATATTATATTCCAACATGAAAAACTATCTATCAGACAAAAGAACACACATAAACTACTAAAGGTGGAAAGGTATTGTAAGCTATTTAAAAGTATAAAAGGTACAAAGACCTAAGTAAGCTATAAAAACATCAAAATAAAGCATTCCACCACCAAGAACAATAAAATAAAAACAAGCAAAGGGAAGTATAGAAAAATTAAAGCCTATACTTCCCTTTTTTTTAACTCAAACAAAGGAGATAAAACATGATAAACGAAGAAATAAGCAAAGAAGCGGGTCAAGCAGCACAAACCATAATATCATACACAATAAAAGCAGCAAAAGAATCAATCAACTTAGACAAAGAAATAAGAAAAAAGATGAATGATACTTTAGAAAAAGCAAATGGAAACCTAAAAAGCCTTATGGGCGATGAAATGAAAATAAAAGACCTCTACAAGAAAGGACAACTAGAAAATATAAGCATAGATCAAAGCGACCTCAAAGACTTAAAAAAAGAACTAAACAAACTTGGAGTAAGTTTCTCAGTAATGAAAAACAAAGAAAACCAAAACTATGAAATATTTTTCCAAGCCAAAGACATAAAAGTAATGGAATATGCCTTTAAGCAAGTCATAGCCAAGGAAAATAAAAAAGAAAAGGAAAGTATCCTAAAGCAAATAAAGAAATACAAAGACCTATCCAAGAACAAGGATAAGACAAAAGAGAAAGTCAAAAGAAAAGTAAAAGAAAAAGTAAAACCAAGTAAAAAAGATATGACCAGAGAAATCTAAGGGAGTAACGAAAAGTTACATCCTTAAATAACCACAATAACAAGACTTCCGAAAAGCAGGAGTCCAGAATTCCGAAAATCGGAAATCAAGAATTTCGATTATCGAAAATCAAGAAAGGAGCAGATATGGCAACAAACAAAAGATATTATTGGATAAAATTAAAAGAAGAATTTTTCACAGACAAGAGGATAAAAAGATTAAGGAGAATATCGGGAGGAGATACCTACACGATAATATACCTAAAACTTCTACTACTAAGCCTAAAAGATGAGGGCAAACTCTATTATGACGGAGTAGAAAGTGATTTTATAAAAGAGTTAGCACTAACCATAGATGAAACAGACGATGATGTAATGGTTACAGTTAATTATTTAATCAATCAAGGCTTATTAGAAGTTGTAACAGAAAATGATGAATATTATTTAACTGAAATACCAAACCTAATCGGATCAGAAACAGCCTGGGCAGAGAAAAAAAGAAGATACAGACAAAATAAACAGAGGACATTGTCCTTAATGAGTCCAACCCATGTCCGACAAGAGATAGAGATAGAGAAAGATATAGAGATAGATAAAGATAAAGAGAGAGAGGGAGAGATAGATAAAAAGTCCACCCCCATCTTTTATGGAGAATTCAAAAATGTAAGGCTAAGCAAAGAAGAATATAAAAATCTAAAAGAAAAATTAAACTCACACACAGAAATAATGATAAACAAACTATCAAGATACATGGAAAGCAGTGGTAAGACCTATCAAAACCACTATGTGACAATCTTAAAATGGTATGAAGAAGATAAAGAAAAACTAAGACATCAAGGAGGAAATAAAAAAAATGAACTATGATGTAGGAGAATCTTTATAGATAAAAAGAGGTGGAAAGGCACTATTAAAGACTTTAAGTCTAAAAAGGTATAAAAGTATGCCAGAGATAATAAAAATATAAATATGACACTTTAAAGGCGATTAGAAAATTAAAAATCTAATCGTCTTTTTTATCGAAACAAACAGGAGGAAAAATATATGCACGAAAATAAAAATGAACAGAATACGGGAACAAAAACCATAAAGAAAATTGGTAAAGCAACCTATGAGGTTGTTGTTCACTTTAATGAAAATGCAACGGAAACAATGCAAGACAAATTAAAACGCATAATGATTAGAGAAATGGAGAGAGAAAAACATCAAAAAGTCGATAAAAATGATTAGAAAGTCCTTGACAAGTTGTTACAGGCAAGACCGCAAAAAGCATACTTATCTCATGCGGCGCGAGGTTAGCCCCATTCGACATTAAGGAGCTGCGGGAGCTTATGGAAACCGACGAAATGGAGCTTGACACCATAGGCGACAGAAAGACAGCCCTTTTCGTGATTATCAGCGACACCGACGACACCTTTAACTTTGTCGTGAGTATTCTCTACACACAGTTATTCAACCTTTTATGCGACAAAGCAGATGATGAATATGGCGGGCGGCTTCCCGTCCATGTTAGGTGCTTACTTGATGAATTTGCGAATATCGGGCAGATACCAAAGTTTGAAAAGCTCATTGCAACGATACGGAGCCGGGAAATCTCCGCGTCAATCATCTTGCAGAGCCAGTCACAGCTAAAGGCAATCTACAAGGACAACGCCGATACCATAGTCGGCAACTGCGACACCACGCTTTTCTTGGGCGGCAAGGAGAAAACCACCCTCAAAGAAATATCGGAGATTTTAGGCAAGGAAACGATAGACAGCTTCAACACTTCCGAAACCAGAGGGCGGGAGCTTTCGCATGGGCTGAACTATCAGAAATTGGGAAAGCAGCTTATGACGGAAGATGAAATCGCAGTCATGGACGGAGGGAAATGTATCTTGCAGCTACGCGGGGTGCGCCCGTTCTTTTCGGACAAATTCGACATAACGAAACACCCGAAATACAAGTACCTATCCGACGCAGACCCGAAGAACGCCTTTGACATGGAAAAGCACCTTAAACGCCGCCCCGCCATTGTCAAGCCCGACGAGGTTTTTGACTATTACGAGATTGACGCAGCAGACTTACAGGAGGACGCAGACCATGAGGAAACGTAGCGCAGAGGAAAAACAAAAGCAGCTTGAACGGTTTTTAATGAATGTTGCGGAAGCCGCCGACGCTGCATTATGGGAGTATTGGCGGGAAAAGGAAGCGGAACACCGCCGTTTTGCAACGGAGTATGTCACGCGCCGGGGGCTTATCCCGCAACAGTGACAGCATGGCAGACCGCCGGGGGACAGGGGAAGCTACACTTCCCCTACGCTGCCTTGCGGCAGCTACCCCTTTGTGAACTTGCGGGAAGCGAACACCTTGCTACGCAAGCTATTCACTTCCCGCAAGTCTGAAAAAAACGTCCGGCAGCACAGCGGGACACAGAAAGGAGCGATTGAAGCAATCACATCTATCCATACCGGCTACATGATACGCGCCCCCACTTTCCGGCGCAGTACACAGCGGCAGGAGCCGCACCCCTTACAACTGAATACCGCCGCGCCGCAGGACTTACGCAGCGCGGGGACAGCCGCCTTTACCAGAGGGCGGTTTTTTTATGCGGCGGCGACCATACGCTGACCGCCTTTTGTCCGCTTGCCGGACAGCCGCAGACGCGGCAGAAAGGATATATTTATGGCATTTTTCAATAGCGCAGTAGACGTTTTGCAGACCCTTGTTGTAGCACTTGGAGCCGGGCTTGGTATCTGGGGCGTGATTAACCTCATGGAAGGCTACGGCAACGACAATCCGGGCGCGAATGCTCATGTGCGGTAAAGTAATAAAAAGATTTAGGTAGCCGCCTTAACTATTCCTAAATAAGATAATATGCACAGTATTTTCTCGTAAATAGAAAATAAATTATTGCATTTTACCAATTATTATGTTAAAATGACAATGTAACAAAGAGCTATGTATTTTTAAGGAAAGGGAGGAACTTATGAATTTAAGAAAATCTATTTTAGCACTTTCAGTAGTAGCTGGAATTGTAGCTGCTCCAATGACTGTATTTGCCGCTCATACTCATAGTTGGGGTTCTCCCCAGTACTATGGATATGAAGATGAAATGCCTGGTATATATGATGACTGGGATAAATGTGCGACACGTCATGTATATAATTACAAACAATGTTTAATTTGTGGAGAAGTAAGCATTTATGAAGTTGAGACGATTGAAATGTCTCACAAATGGGTGAATGGTGCATGTGTATATTGCAACAAAGGTTACGCGAAAGAGATAAATTAACATAGTATCATTACCGGCAAGTTTATAATCAAAAAATAGAAAGCATTGAGAATATTTCAAAATTTCTTGAAAGTACTCTCAGTGCTTTCTTTGATAATATGAAAGGAGAAATAAATGCAAAAAAAACAACTTTCTGTATTAGTACTAATTATTTTATGCTTTTTATTAGGATGTAACAGAGAAACACCAAAAGATGAATCTCAACAAAATTATGAAGATGAATCTAATATTTCTAAAACAAATGGAGAAGAACTTGTAAATATAAACAGTGAATTGTTAGGTTCGACTCCTTTTGATATCCAAATCGATAAAACAGCATTGCAGACTAGAAAAGAAACAGAAACAGAAGTTACAATAAAGACAAATTTAACAGACTGGGGTTATACTGTTTCTTCTGAAAAAGGGAAAATATCTGATATAAATAAAAATTCATTCATATATATAGCACCTAAAGATGAGAGGGATGATACTATAAAAATACAATTATCGGACTATGAAAATGGCATATCATATGAATATACAATTCCACTTATTTTTGCGGGAAACAATGAACATTCTTTAGATAAATTCAAGGAAAATCTTTCAAGATTACCTAATAGTTAGTAAAGAGTCGATAGACTAAAGTACCACCATCCTCTTTTATTTCAACTGAATATCCATCCCGCCGCACCGCAGCGGCACATGAAGCAGTAAATCCGAAAAAGATTTGCTGCTTTTTTTGCGTCCATTTTTGGCAAATTTCCAAAAGTTCCGTATTAGACAGTGAAACCAAAAAAGGCTGCCATTTTTTTCAGACAGCGGGCAAAACGCAGCTTCCGAAACGCCTTATTGTCGGGAAAGACCGAGCCGCCGGAAAAGTTCTTGCCGGAAAGTCCGTCCATTCTGCTCTTTTGTGGTTTGTAGGGAGTAAGGGAAAAACGCCAGCCCGCAGCCTTTTATAAAAAAAGCTGGTTATAGATTTTCTGAAAAAGTGGCAGTAGCAAGTGAACGGCAGGCCGGCAGTTTCTTAGAGCAAGATTCTACCGAGGTGCCAAAATTCGCTTATCGCTCATTTTGCCCCTGCGGGAATCTTGTTGGGGAGTGCCTTCCCCAAACCCTGCTTATGCGGCTTGCGCCGCTGAAAAACCCCTCAAAATATTTTTCGGATTTTTCAAAAACAGTTCCGCTTCACACCCTGTTTTTCTCCTATTAGTGAGAGGACACCACGCACAGAAAGGAGGTCAACCACCTATGAAACGATACAACACGCCGCACCGCAGCCGGGTAGTCAAAACACGCATGACCGAGGAAGAATACGCCGAGTTTGCCCAGCGGCTTTCTGCTTACCACATGAGCCAAGCCGAGTTTATCCGGCAAGCCATAACCGGGGCAGCCATACGCCCCATCATAACCGTTTCCCCCATCAATGACGAGCTGCTTGCCGCTGTCGGGAAGCTGACCGCCGAATACGGGAGGATCGGCGGCAACTTAAACCAGATAGCCCGGACGCTGAACGAGTGGCACAGTCCCTATCCGCAGCTTGCCGGGGAGGTACGGGCGGCGGTTTCCGACCTTGCTGCCCTAAAGTTTGAAGTCTTGCAGAAAGTGGGTGACGCTGTTGGCAACATTCAAACATATCAGCTCTAAAAACGCCGACTATGGCGCAGCGGAAGCCTATCTCACATTTGAGCATGACGAGTTTACCATGAAAGCCACCCTTGATGAAAACGGGCGGCTGATACCGAGGGAGGATTACCGCATTTCTTCCCTCAACTGCGGGGGCGAGGATTTCGCTGTTGCCTGTATGCGAGCCAATCTCCGCTATGAGAAAAACCAAAAACGGGAAGATGTGAAAAGCCACCACTATATCATCAGCTTTGACCCACGGGACGGGACAGACAACGGCTTGACCGTAGACCGGGCGCAGGAGCTGGGCGAGCAGTTCTGCAAGGAGCATTTCCCCGGACACCAAGCCCTAATCTGCACCCACCCGGACGGGCATAACCACAGCGGGAATATCCATGTGCATATCGTCATCAACTCCCTGCGGATTTACGAAGTCCCGCTTCTGCCCTACATGGACAGACCAGCCGACACGCTGGAGGGCTGCAAGCACCGCTGCACCAACGCCGCTATGGAATATTTCAAGAGCGAAGTCATGGAAATGTGCCACCGGGAGGGGCTTTACCAAATCGACCTCTTGAACGGCAGCAAGGAACGGATAACCGAACGGGAATACTGGGCGGCAAAGAAAGGGCAGCTTGCCCTTGACAAAGAGAACGCCGCCAGAGAAGCCGCCGGACAGCCGACCAAGCCCACCAAGTTTGAAACGGACAAGGCGAAGCTGCGCCAGACGATACGGCAGGCACTTTCCCAAGCTGGCAGCTTTGACGAGTTTTCTTCCCTTTTGCTGCGGGAGGGTGTGACCGTCAAGGAGAGCCGGGGGCGGCTTTCCTACCTCACGCCGGACAGGACAAAGCCTATCACAGCCCGAAAGCTGGGGGACGATTTTGACAAGGCTGCTGTCCTTGCCCTGCTCACGCAGAACGCCCACAGAGCTGCCGAACAGACCAAAGCCATACCCGAATACCCTGCCGCAGTTAAAAAGCCGTTACAAGGGGAAAAAGCTGCAAAAACCACCCCGGCAGACAACACCTTGCAGCGCATGGTTGACCGGGAAGCCAAGCGAGCCGAGGGCAAGGGCGTGGGCTATGACCGCTGGGCGGCAAAGCACAACCTAAAGCAAATGGCAGCTACCGTTACCGCCTATCAGCAGTACGGCTTTTCCTCCCCGGAGGAACTGGACGAAGCCTGTTCTGCCGCCTATGCCGCCATGCAGGAAAGCCTTGCGTGGTTGAAGCAGGTGGAAAAGACGCTGAACGGGAAAAAGGAGCTGCAACGGCAGGTGCTTGCCTATTCCAAGACCCGCCCTGTCCGGGACGGGCTGAAACAGCAGAAAAACGCCAAAGCAAAAGCAGCCTACCGTCAGAAGCATGAAAGTGACTTTATCATAGCAGACGCAGCCGCCCGCTATTTCAGGGAGAACGGCATTTCCAAGCTGCCGAGCTATAAATCCCTGCAAGCAGAGATTGAAAGCCTTATCAAAGAGAAAAACAGCGGCTACAACGATTACCGGGCAAAACGGGAGGAGTACCGCCGCTTGCAGACTGTCAAGGGCAATATCGACCAGATTTTACGCCGGAGCGAGCCGCAGCGCAGAAAGGAGCAGAGCCATGAACGGTAATATCCCCCGCATGGACTACCGCCAGTACCGGGCAGCCCGCCGCCTTGTGCATGAGTGCTGCAACTATGACAGCGGGAACTGCCTGCTGTTGGAGGACGGCGAGCCTTGCGTGTGTGTACAGAGTATCAGCTATTCGCTGCTCTGCCGCTGGTTTACCGCCGCTGTCCTGCCCCTTGATGAAGCACTGGAAGCCGCCCTCTTGCGCCGGGGAAGCCGGAAACGCTGCGCTGTCTGCGGGGCGTTCTTCTTCCCAAAATCCAACCGGGGGAAATACTGCCCGGACTGCGCCGGACGCATGAAGCGGATAAACGCCGCCAAACGGAAGCGGAAACAAAGGGAGAAATGTCACGCTTTAGGGCATTTCAAACCCGCATAAATCAAGGCTTTTTTGGAGGGTGTCAAAGGGTGCGTGATACATTTATCCTTTTCCCTTAAAAACGCCCCCTAAAAGCGTAACAGAACCCACAGACAGACACCACAAGGAGGTGAACCCTATCGCTGATTATATGACCGCAGGAACGGAGCTGCCCGCTTACCTGCCTTACCCCCGTTTCCTGCTGGAAACAGACCTATCCCACACCGCAAGAGAGTTATATGCGCTGCTGTTAGACCGTTCCACCCTTTCGCAGAAGAACGGCTGGCAGGACAGCGAGGGACGGACATACATTGTCTACCCCATAGCAGAGATAGCGGAAATGCTGGATAAAGGCTGCACCACCATAAAGGGCGCACTGAACGAACTGGACGCTGCCGGGCTGCTGGAACGCAGACGGACGGGCTTTTCTGCCGCCAACCGTCTGTATGTGAAAGTGCCGCCTATCCCAGTGGTACAGTTTTCCGACCAACTGACGGACGGAAAACCGCCCCTCATAAGGGCGGGAAACCGACCAACTGACAGCCGGAAAACTGACCTTATGACGGTCGGAAAACCGTCCCCTAACCAAACTAATATAAACAACCTAATAGAGAGCCAAACAAAAGGAGCGAGTGAGGGGCAGCCCCCCGCCGCTTATGGCAGATATAAAAATGTATTTCTTTCTGACACAGAACTTTTGGAGCTGGAACAGGACTTCCCCGGCAAGTGGGAGTATTACCTTGACCGCCTTTCCTGCCACATCGCTTCCACCGGGAAGCAGTACCAGAGCCATGCAGCCACCATTTACAAGTGGGCGCAGGAGGACGCTGCCAAAGAGAAGCCAAAGAAAGGCATACCGGACTATTCATTCAAGGAGGGAGAAAGCCTATGACCGATACAATCCACAACACCATACTGCCTATGACCGACACCACAGCCGAGCCGGAGGATTACACCGGGGAGGACGGGCTTTTATACTGCGGCAAATGCCGGAAACCCAAAGAAGCCTATTTCCCGGAGGGCAAGACCTTTTTCGGGCGTGACCGCCACCCGTCAGAGTGCGACTGCCAGCGGGCAGCCCGTAAGGAACGGGAAGCCGCCGAGAAGCGGCGCAGCCACCTTGAAACGGTGGAACGGCTGAAACGGCAGGGCTTTACAGACAAGACCATGCAGGACTGGACATTTGCCAACGATAACGGCAGCTGCCCGCAGATGAAGAACGCCGCCGGATATGTGGCACGCTGGGAACAGATAAAGGACGGGAACTACGGGCTGCTCTTGTGGGGCAGGGTAGGCACTGGGAAAAGCTATTTTGCCGGGTGTATTGCAAACGCCCTCATGGAGCAGGAAGTCCCGGTGTGCATGACAAACTTTGCAGCAATATTAAACGACCTTGCCGCCAGCTTTGCGGGCAGGAACGAATATATTTCCCGCCTTTGCAGCTTCCCCCTGCTCATCATTGACGATTTTGGAATGGAGCGTGGCACAGAATACGGTCTGGAACAGGTCTACAATGTGATTGACAGCCGCTACCGGAGCAGGAAGCCGCTGATTGTGACGACCAACCTCACGCTGGAGGAATTGCAGCACCCGGAGGACACCGCCCACGCCCGGATTTATGACCGCCTGCTTGAAATGTGTTCCCCTCTCTGCTTTACCGGGGAGAATTTGAGGAAAGCCGCCGCACAGGGAAAAATGGAACAGCTGAAACGGCTGCTTGCCGGAAAGGAGATTTGCCTATGACCGACACCCAGAGAAACAAACGCCCTGCCCGCCGCCCGGACTGCGTGACCGAAACGAGGATAGGCAACACAATCCTTGTGGTGTCTGGCTTTTTCAAGGAGGGGGCGACCGACACCGCCGCTGACAAGATGATGAAAGTGCTGGAAGCAGAAGCCGCCGCCGGATATTTGACCTGTGATAAGCCTGATTGAAAAACCGTCATTTTTACCGACCGTAAAGAAGCAGATTTGACGCTTTTGCCGCTATACAGACAGCCGCCCCATGTGGTACAATCAAGGTACGGAATAGTGGGGCTGGCTGTCGGAAACGGAGGAATTTATGTTAAGACAGACCACCCAGCAACTCATTACCGCCCTTTACCCAAGACTGTCCCATGAGGACGAGCTGCAAGGCGAGAGCAATTCCATTTCCAACCAAAAGAGGATTTTGGAAACCTATGCCAAACAGAATGGATTTTCTAATCTGCGCTGGTACACCGACGACGGTTATTCCGGTGCGAACTTTCAAAGACCCGGATTTCAAGCCATGCTTGCAGACATTGAAGCAGGGAAAGTCGGGACAGTTATCGTCAAGGATATGTCGAGGTTAGGGCGAAACTACTTACAGGTGGGAATGTACACAGAAATGATTTTCCCACAGAAAGGTGTCCGCTTCATCGCTATCAATGACGGAGTGGACAGCGCACAGGGGGAAAATGATTTTGCCCCGCTGCGGAACATTTTTAACGAATGGCTGGTGAGAGATACGAGCAAGAAAATCAAGGCAGTAAAACGCTCTAAGGGCATGAGCGGAAAGCCCATCACAAGCAAGCCCGTCTATGGCTACCTCATGGACGAGGACGAAAACTTTATCATTGACGAGGAAGCCGCCCCGGTGGTACGGCAGATTTACAGCCTTTGCCTTGCCGGGAACGGTCCGACCAAGATAGCCCGTATGCTGACCGAGCAGCAAATCCCCACGCCGGGGACGCTGGAATACCGCAGGACGGGCAGCACCCGCCGCTACCACCCCGGCTATGAGTGCAAGTGGGCGACCAATACCGTGGTTCATCTGCTGGAAAACCGGGAATATACGGGCTGTCTGGTAAACTTTAAGACCGAGAAGCCGTCCTACAAGCTGAAACACAGCATAGAAAATCCCCCGGAAAAGCAGGCGGTTTTTGAGAACCACCATGAGCCTATCATTGACCGGGAAACGTGGGAACGGGTGCAGGAGTTACGCAAGCAGCGCAAACGCCCCAACCGTTATGACGAAGTGGGCTTGTTCTCCGGCATACTCTTTTGTGCCGACTGCGGCAGCGTCATGTACCAGCAGCGATACCAGACGGACAAGCGCAAGCAGGACTGTTATATCTGCGGAAGCTACAAGAAACGCACCGCCGACTGCACAGCGCACTTTATCCGCACTGACCTCTTGACCGCTGGCGTACTCTCCAATCTGCGGAAAGTTACCAGCTATGCGGCAAAGCATGAAGCCCGGTTTATGAAGCTTTTAATCGAGCAGAATGAGGACGGGGACAGACGCAGGAACGCCGCCAAGAAAAAGGAGCTGGAAGCCGCCGAGAAACGCATAGCCGAGTTATCTGCTATCTTCAAGCGGCTGTATGAGGACAGCGTAACCGGGCGCATATCGGACGAGCGTTTCACAGAGCTGTCGGCAGACTATGAAGCCGAGCAGAAAGAACTGAAAGAACGTGCCGCCAGACTGCGGGAAGAACTTTCCAAAGCGCAGGAAGCCACCGCAAACGCTGAAAAGTTTATGAATGTGGTACGCAGGCACACTACCATTGAAGAACTTACCCCTACTCTGCTGCGGGAGTTTGTGGAGAAAATCGTTGTCCATGAAAGCGTTGCCCTTGACGGGAAACGCCGGGGCAAGTTACGCAGACAGGAAATCGAAATCTATTATTCTTTTGTCGGCAAGGTAGAACTGCCCGACACCTAACCGCCCGACCTATCCGACATACCTCATGTGCCGGATAGGAACGGCAAAATTTTTTACACTTCTATTACTTCTTTATCACACATAAGCAAAAAGCCAGGGCATGAAGCAGCTTATGGCGGGCGGCGGCGTTGCCCTTATCGGCATGACCCTTGTACCGCTGCTTTCCGGCTTGTTCGGTTAAGAAGCGCGGGTAAAGGCTTATGCAGAGCATACTTGACGCGATTAACGAATGGATAAAGGAAATCCTCATAGGAGCCATAAACGGTAATCTGTCAACTATGTTCGGGGACGTAAACGAGAAAGTCGGCACTATCGCCGCAGAGGTAGGGCAGACCCCGCAAGGGTGGAACGCAAATATATTCTCCATGATACAGACGCTTAGTGAGAATGTAATCGTACCCATTGCGGGGCTTGTCATTACCTACGTCCTATGCTATGAGCTTATCAGCATGGTAACGGAAAAGAACAATATGCACGACGTTGACACTTCCATGTTCTTCAAGTGGGTGTTCAAGGCGTTTGTGGCAGTCTACCTTGTGACGCACACCTTTGACATCACTATGGCGGTGTTCGATATGGCGCAGCACGTTGTTTCCGGCGCGGCGGGGGTAATCGGCGGCAGCACAGAGATTGATGTTGCCGCCGCCCTTGCTTCCATGCAAAGCGGGCTTGACGCTATGGAAATCCCCGAACTGCTCTTACTTGTCATGGAAACAAGCCTTGTGAGCTTGTGCATGAAAATCATGTCCGTACTGATAACCGTTATCCTCTACGGCAGAATGATAGAAATTTACCTTTACTGTTCGGTATCGCCTATCCCGTTCGCAACAATGACTAATCGGGAATGGGGACAGATAGGGAACAACTACCTAAAATCCCTGTTCGCGCTTGGCTTTCAAGGCTTCCTCATAATGATATGCGTCGGCATTTACGCGGTTTTGGTGAACAACATGATAATAGCGGACAACCTGCACAGCGCGATTTTTTCCCTTGCAGCCTATACCGTTATCCTCTGTTTCTCCCTGTTCAAATCCGGCGCACTGGCGAAGTCGATTTTCTCCGCGCATTAGCGGCGTGTCAAGGGTAGGGTGGAGATTTTCAGAGCAAAGCGGCGAAAATACTACCCGACCTTGACGCGGGAAAACCCCATAGAATAGGGACGGGCAAAGGGCAGAAATTGACCTTTGCCTTGATTACCCCTATGGGAACTTACAGCAGCAAAAAACCCAGAGAAAGGAGGTTTCCACTTGGCGTATGTACCCGTACCCAAAGACTTATCCAAAGTCAAGACAAAAGTAGCTTTCAACCTTACCAAACGGCAGATTGTATGTTTTGCGGTAGCTCTCCTGTTAGGGCTTCCGCTTTTCTTTCTGCTCAAAGACAGCACAGGCACAAGCCTTGCGTCTATGGCTATGATTGCCGTCATGCTGCCCTGTTTCCTGTTCGCCATGTATGAAAAGCATGGACAGCCCCTTGAAGTGGTGGTGAAGAACATCATACGGACGAAATTCATAGCCCCCAAAGAACGACCATACAGGACAGACAACTTTTATTCCGTCTTAGAACGGCAGAGAAAACTTGAAAAGGAGGTATCAGCGATTGCAAAAGGAAACACGAAGAAACAGCGCGGCGGGAAGCGCAAAGCCTAACCCGCCCCGCAAGCTCACCCGCGCCGAGAAAAAGCAGATTGCGGAAATCATCAGACAGGCAAAGGGCGACGGGAAAGCCCACACCGCACAGCAGACAATCCCCTATATCCAGATGTACCCGGACGGTATCTGCAAGGTTACGGGACGGAAATACTCAAAGACCGTCGCCTTTGAAGATATTAACTATCAGCTTGCACAGGCAGACGACAAGACCGCCATTTTTGAGAACTGGTGCGACTTCCTCAACTACTTTGACGCTTCCGTTTCGGTGCAGCTCTCTTTCATCAATCAGGGGACGCAGCGGGGCGAAGCGGAAAAGGCGGTCAATATCCCGGCACAGGAGGACGCTTTCAACTCTATCCGCACAGAATACCGGAATATGCTGAAAAACCAGCTTGCAAAGGGAAACAACGGGCTTGTCAAAGCAAAATATATCACCTTTGCCATTGAAGCCGACAGTCTGGGCGCGGCGAAATCCCGCCTTGCCCGTATCGAAACGGACGTACTCAACAACTTTAAGCTCTTGGGCGTGTCTGCCCGCCCCATGACAGGCTATGAACGCCTTAAAATGCTGCATGGCATTTTCCACCCGGAGGGCGGGCAGTTTGCCTTTGATTTTTCATGGCTTGCCCCGTCCGGGCTTTCCACAAAGGACTTTATCGCCCCATCCTCTTTCCGTTTTGGCGAGGGGCGTTATTTCCGCATGGGGCGCAAAATCGGCGCGGTTTCATTCCTTGAAATCCTTGCGCCGGAATTAAACGACCGTATCTTATCGGATATTCTGGACTTGGAAACGGGCGTTATCGTCAATCTGCATATCCACAGTATCGACCAGACCGAAGCCATAAAGACAATCAAGCGGAAAATCACCGACCTTGACAAAATGAAAATCGAGGAACAGAAAAAAGCGGTACGCAGCGGCTACGACATGGATATAATCCCGTCCGACCTTGCCACGTTCGGCAGCGAAGCGAAGAACCTCTTACAGGACTTGCAGAGCCGGAATGAAAGAATGTTCCTCTTGACGTTCCTTGTGGTGAACATGGCGGACACGAAGCGGAAACTGGAAAATGACGTATTCGCGGCGGCGGGCATTGCACAGAAGAACAACTGCGCCTTGACCCGCCTTGACTACCAACAGGAAGCGGGGCTTATGTCCTCTGTACCGCTTGGGGAGAACCTTATCCCCATTCAAAGAGGGCTTACCACGTCAAGCACCGCTATCTTTATCCCCTTTATCACACAGGAGCTTTTCCAGACGGGCGCGGCTTTGTACTACGGCTTAAACGCCCTGTCTAACAACATGATACTCTGCGACCGCAAGCAGCTAAAGAACCCCAACGGCTTAATCTTGGGTACGCCGGGAAGCGGGAAATCCTTTGCCGCCAAACGGGAAATGACAAACGCTTTCCTCATTACCGACGACGACATAATTATCTGCGACCCGGAAGCAGAGTATTTTTCCCTTGTGCAGCGGCTTGACGGGCAAGTGATACGGTTATCGCCTACGGGCAAGGGCATTGACGGGAAGCCCCAGTATGTGAACCCTATGGATATTAACCTCAACTATTCCGAGGACGACAGCCCCCTTGCGCTGAAATCCGACTTTATCCTCTCCCTCTGCGAGCTTGTAATCGGCGGCAAGGAGGGCTTGCAGCCCGTCGATAAGACCGTCATTGACCGCGCCGTTAGGAACGTGTACCGCCCTTTCCTTGCAGACCCCGACCCGGAGAAAATGCCTATCTTGGGCGACCTCTACGACGAGCTTTTGAAGCAGCCGGAGCCGGAAGCGGCGCGTATCGCGGCGGCATTGGAGCTTTACGTTTCCGGCAGCTTGAACGTCTTTAACCACCGTACCAACGTGGAACTTTCTAACCGCCTTGTCTGCTTTGACATCAAGCAGCTTGGGAAGCAGCTCAAAAAGTTAGGTATGCTCATTGTGCAGGACCAGGTATGGAACCGCGTCACCGTCAACCGGGCAGAAAGGAAATCCACCCGGTATTTTATGGACGAATTTCATCTTCTCTTGAAAGAGGAACAGACCGCCGCCTATTCCGTTGAAATCTGGAAGCGTTTCAGAAAATGGGGCGGCATACCCACAGCCATTACGCAGAACGTCAAGGATTTGCTTGCTTCCCGCGAAGTGGAGAATATCTTTGAAAACTCTGATTTTGTCCTCATGCTCAATCAGGCGGCGGGCGACCGGGCTATCCTTGCAAAGCAGCTCAACATCTCCCCGCAGCAGATGAAGTATGTCACCCACACCGAAGCGGGCGAGGGGCTTATCTTCTACGGGAACGTGGTGCTGCCCTTTGTAGACCGCTTCCCGAAAGACACCGAGCTTTACCGGGTAATGACGACGAAGCCGGAGGAAGTGGGCGAAGCATGACAAAATTAAGGACAGACACCATTATCAACCGGGACGCGCTCTATGCCTTGCGGGAGCTTCCAGAGGAAAGCGTACACTGTTGCGTCACAAGCCCGCCCTACTATGCGCTTAGGGATTACGGGCTTGATATGCAGATTGGGCGGGAGGACACGCCGGAGCAGTACATTGACAGGCTGACCGAGGTTTTCCGCGAACTGCGCCGGGTACTGCGTTCTGACGGTACGCTCTGGCTGAATATCGCGGACACCTACTGCGGCACAGGAAATAAAGGCTACCATGCAGACCCGAAGAACCCGAAAGGGAGAAACGGACAGCAGATTGCAAGAAACAACCGCGTTTCCGGCTGCAAACAAAAGGACTTAATCGGTATTCCCTGGCTTTTAGCTTTTGCCCTACGCGCTGACGGGTGGTATTTAAGGAGCGACATTATCTGGCAGAAAGAAAACCCCATGCCGGAGAGCGTGAAAGACCGCCCTACCCGCTGCTATGAACATATCTTTCTGCTTACGAAGTCAAAGAAGTATTTTTATGACGCAGCCGCCATAGCCGAGCCGTTAGCCCCCACAACGGCGGCGCGGTACCGCACCGGGCGCAGCGCGGGACAGAAATATGCGGACGAAGTACCCGGACAGGGGAACGTACAGGGGCTTAACCGGGCGCGAAGCGGCAGCTACTACGACGAAGCCCTCATGCCGACCATGCGGAACAGGCGGGACGTGTGGCTTATCAATATCGTTCCCTACAAGGGCGGGCATTTCGCCGCGTTCCCGCCAAAACTTGCCGAAACCTGTATCAAGGCGGGCTGTCCGAAAGGCGGCGTTGTGCTTGACCCCTTTTTCGGCAGCGGCACGACGGGGGCAGCCGCAAAGCAGCTTGACAGGCATTATATAGGCATTGAGATAAACGCCGAGTATTGCGCCCTTGCAAGGGCGCGGATTGGAGGGACAGACACATAAAACAATATAAGGCGCGTGAAAAAGTCACGCAGAAAATGACCCGCGAGGGGGCTGTCGAGGTAAACGCCGCTACCGGGAAAAAGAAACGTATCAGCAAGCGGATAAGGGACGCGGACTTTGCAAAGACCGAAGCCCCACCGCAGCCGGAACAGGCAGCGCAGCCCCTACCGGGCGGCGCAACTTCCCCGCCCTTAACCGACACGCCGCCGCTTCCCCATGCGCCGGGGGCAGAACGGGAACAGGACACCGCAGCAGCCGAGCGCGTCTTGGAACGTATCGACGGGGCGCGTACCAGAAAGGCGAGCAAAAAGGCGGCGAGGAAAGCACAGGCAGAAGCCACAGCAAAAGAAAAATCTTCCCGCTTGCAGTTTACCGACGAGGAACGGGCAACGCCGGAGCTTGAAAGGTATATCCGAAAATCGGACAAAGCAGCCGACCGTCTGGACGCGGCAAAGGCGGCTATCCCCAAAGAAAAGAAACTTGTACGGGAGCGCACCTTTGATGAAGCCACCGGGAAAGGCAAGACCCGCCTACATTTTGAGGAACAGGAAAAGCCCATAGGAAAGAATAAGCCCCACAATAACCCGCTATCCCGCCCCGCACAGGAAGCGGGTATTTTCGTCCACAACAAGATACATTCCGTTGAAAAGGACAATTCCGGCGTTGAGGGGGCGCACAAATCCGAAGAACTGGCAGAGCGCGGCGCAAAGTACGGGGCGCGGAAAGTCAAGGAGGGCTACCACAGCCACAAGCTCAAACCCTACCGGGCGGCGGCAAAGGCAGAGAAAGCGGCGTTCAAGGCGAATGTGGATTTCCAGTACCATAAAGCCCTGCATGACAATCCGCAGATTGCGGGCAATCCCCTTTCCCGCTTCATGCAGAAGCAGCAAATCAAGCGGCAGTATGCAAAGTCGGCAAGGAAAGGCGGCGCAAAAACGGCGCAGAAAGCCGCAGAGAACACCCGCAAGGCGGCAAAAAAGACCGCCGAGGAAACAAAAAAGGCAATCGCTTTTGTAGGGCGGCACCCGGCGGGCGTATGTATCGCCGTTGCCGCGCTGCTCTTATTCATCATGGTATCGGCGGGGCTTTCCTCTTGCGGTTCCATGTTCTCCGGCTTGATGAACGGCATACTTGGGACTTCCTACACGTCGGAGGACAGCGACCTTGTGGCGACGGAGAACAATTACGCCGCAAAGGAAAACGAGCTTCAGCAGCAGATTGACAATATCGAAAGCACCCACCCCGGCTATGACGAATACCGCTATGACCTTGACAGTATCGGGCATAACCCCCATGAGTTAGCGTCCTACCTCACCGCCCTTTTGCAGACCTACACCCCGCAGAGCGCACAGGCAGAGCTAAATCGCGTCTTTGCCATGCAGTACACTTTGACGCTGACAGAAGAAACGGAAATCCGCTACCGCACAGAAACAAGCACAGACCCGGAAACAGGGGAAACGACCACCGAGGAAGTACCCTACGAGTACCATATCCTCAACGTGAAGCTGACGAACAAGCCCATTTCCGAGATTGCGGAGGAACTTCTAACGCCACAGCAGCTTGAAATGTACCGCGTCTATCTGGAAACAAGCGGAAACAAACCGCTGATTTTCGGCGGCGGCTCCCCCGATATGGGCGCGTCCGAGGATTTAAGCGGCGTACAGCTTGTAAACGGCACACGCCCCGGCAACACCGCCGTTGTAGACCTTGCGAAGCGGCAAGTCGGCAACGTGGGCGGGCGACCCTTTTGGAGCTGGTACGGATTTAACAGCCGCGTGGAATGGTGCGCCTGTTTCGTTTCATGGTGCTACAATCAAGCCGGAAAGAGCGAGCCGCGCTTTGCCGGGTGCCAGTCACAGGGCGTACCCTGGTTCCAGTCACGCGGGCAATGGGGCGCGAGGGGCTATGAGAATATCGCCCCCGGCGACGCTATCTTTTTCGACTGGGACGGGGACGGGAGCGCAGACCATGTGGGGCTTGTTATCGGAACGGACGGGGAGCGCGTCTATACCGTCGAGGGCAATTCCGGCGACGCCTGCAAGATAAAGAGCTACCCCGTCAATTACTCCTGTATCAAGGGCTACGGCTTAATGAATTGGAACTGACAACAAAAAAATGAAAATCTGAAAGGAGAAATTTATTGATGGCTATGAACAAAATTGAACGTATCGACAAAGAGATTGCAAAGACCCGCGAGAAAATCACCGAGTACCAGAACAGATTAAGGGGGCTTGAAGCGCAGAAAACCGAAGCGGAAAACCTGCAAATCGTACAGCTTGTGCGCTCCATGCGCCTTTCCCCGCATGAGCTTTCCGCTATGCTTTCCGGGGGCGGTATTCCGGGTATGGAAGCCGCGCCGGGCTACCCCGCAGAACCCGCAGACCATGACACCGAAGAAATGGAGGACACCGAGAATGAATAAGAAAATCCTTAGAACCTTGACCGCACTTTGCGCCGCCCTTGTACTTATGGGCGGCTTTTCCGTCACCGCTTTTGCACAGACCCCGGAGGGAGAGGACGACACCAACGACAGCGGCGTTGTCTACGAGGAACCCCAAAAGGAAGAACCCCTTACCCCGGACGGGAACGCGACCCTTGTAGACGATTTCGGCGGCAACAAGCAGCTTATCACCGTAACGACCAAAAACGGCAATTACTTTTATATCCTCATTGACCGGGACGACGAGGGCGAGGACACCGTACATTTCCTTAATCAAGTGGACGAAGCCGACCTCTTAGCACTTATGGAGGACGGAAGCACCGAAGCAGCCCCGCCCGCCGTTTGCAGTTGCACCGATAAATGCGAAGCCGGAAAGGTAAATGTGAGCTGCCCTGTCTGCAAGGACAACATGACCGCTTGCAGCGGCAAGGAAGCGGAGCCGGAAACCGAGAAACCAACAGAGCAGCCCAAAGAGAAAGGCAATACAGGCGGGCTTGTGCTTTTCCTTGTCGTGGCACTTCTTGGCGGCGGGGGCGCGTTCTATTATTTTAAGTTTATGAAGCCAAAGCAGAACGTCAAGGGCGACACCGACCTTGAAGATTTCGATTTTGACGATTACGACGAGGACGAGGGGGACGGGCTTTCTGATGAAGAACAGGAGGACGAGGAAGCATGACGCTTTTCACCGAAAACCCTTTAGAAAAAATGATGGTACAAAGACCCACCGGGCGGCGTGACAGTGCGCCGCCCGTTCCAAAATCCCCGGCGTGTATGCGTTGCCCTTATAAGGCGCAATCCCCCTGTATCGGCTATTGTCTGAAACAGGCACAGGAGAAGAAGCACACCGCGCCGGAACGCTGAAAGGAGGATTTTTTCATGGCATTTAGACTTGTGATTGCAGAAAAGCCGAGCATGGCGCAGACTATCGCCGCCGCGCTTGGCATTAAGGGGAAACAGGACGGGTATATCGAGGGCGGCGGCTACCTCATTTCATGGTGCGTCGGGCATTTGGTACAGCTTGCGGAAGCTGCCGCCTACGGGGAGCAATATAAAAAATGGAGTTTTGACAGCTTACCCATTCTGCCGGAGGAATGGCAGTACGCCGTTGACCCGGACAAGGGGAAGCAATTCAAAACCATTAAAGAGCTTATGCACCGCGCCGACGTTTCCGAAGTGGTAAATGCGTGTGACGCGGGGCGCGAGGGTGAATTGATTTTCCGCTTTGTCTACGAAGTGGCGGGCTGCAAGAAGCCCATGCGCCGCTTGTGGATTTCTTCAATGGAGGACGGGGCGATTAAGGCGGGCTTTGCTTCCCTCAAAGACGGGCGGGACTATGGCGCGCTCTTTGCGTCCGCCCTCTGCCGCGCAAAGGCTGACTGGCTTATCGGCATTAACGCCACCCGGCTTTTCTCCTGCCTGTATGGAAAGACCTTGAACGTGGGGCGCGTCCAGACCCCGACCTTAAAAATGCTCACCGACCGGGACGCGGCTATCTCCCATTTCCAGAAAGAAAAATATTATCATGTTCGCCTTGATTTATCCGGCGCGGACGCGGCAAGCGAAAGGATTTCGGACAAGGCAGAAGCCGACGCGCTGAAAGGGGCTTGCGAAGCGGGAAAGGCGGTATGCGTTTCCCTTACCAGAGAGAAGAAAACCGCAGCCCCGCCAAAGCTCTTTGACCTTACCTCTTTGCAGCGGGAAACGAACCGCATTTTCGGTTACACCGCAAAGCAGACCCTTGACCTTGCACAATCCCTTTATGAAAAGCGGCTCCTTACTTATCCGAGGACGGACAGCAGCTTTCTTACTGACGACATGGGCGGCACCGCAGCGGACATTATCGCGCTGCTTTGCGAAAAGCTCCCCTTTATGGCGGGCGCGGACTTCACGCCGGAGATTGCAAAGGTATTAGACAGCAAGAAAGTATCAGACCACCACGCAATCATTCCCACTATGGAGCTTGCAAAGGCTGACCCGGACGCGCTGCCGGAAAGCGAGAAGAATATCCTTACCCTTGCGGGGGCGCGTCTGCTTTTTGCCACCGCCGAGCCGCATATTTATGAAGCGGTTACGGCGGTTTTCTCATGCGCCGGGACAGACTTCACCGCAAGGGGAAAGACCGTACTTGCGGAGGGTTGGAAAGAGCTTGAACGCAGATACCGGGCGACGCTGAAAGATAAGCCCGAAGCAGAGGACGGGGAAAATGAGGGCGTGACGCTGCCGGAGCTTTCCGAGGGACAGAACTTTCCTAACCCCGCCGCAAAAGTAACGGAGCATACCACAACGCCGCCGAAGCCCCACAGCGAAGCGTCGCTTCTCTCTGCTATGGAGCGAGCCGGGAACGGGGACACCGACCCGGACGCGGAACGCCGGGGGCTTGGCACTCCCGCCACCCGCGCCGCCGTCATTGAAAAACTGGTAAAGGGCGGCTTTGCAGAGCGCAAGGGGAAGCAGCTTATCCCCACGCAGAACGGAGCCGCCCTTATATCAGTCTTGCCGGATATGCTCACTTCCCCGCAGCTTACCGCAGAATGGGAAAACAATCTGACGCAGATAGCAAAGGGAGCCGCAGACCCCGGCGAATTTCTGTCCGGCATTGAAGCTATGGCGCGGGAGCTTGTGCAGACACACGCCGCAGCACTGGACGGGAAAAAGGATTTGTTCCGGGAGGAAAAGCCCTCTGTCGGCAAATGCCCCCGTTGCGGTTCCCCCGTCCATGAGGGGAAGAAAAACTATTATTGCAGCAACAAAGAATGTGCCTTTGTCATGTGGAAGAATGACCGCTTTTTCGAGGAACGCAAGACCGCTTTTTCCGCGAAGATTGCCGCCGCGCTCCTTAAATCCGGCAAAGTGAATGTGAAGAAGCTCTATTCCCCGAAAACAGGCAAGACCTATGACGGAACTATCGTTCTGGCTGACACTGGCGGGAAATACGTCAACTACCGTATCGAAGTACAGAAGAACTAAAAACTTGAATAGCAAGCATAGGAAGCGGGTACCCACTTCCGTAAATCCCCGTTGCGACGCTGACGCGCCGGACGGGGATTTTGCTTGTTGGGAAGTTTCCCAAACCCTCTTTTGCGGAGGGCTTCACCCTCTAAAAATTTTTGAGAAATCTTTGGCAGAAATGCGGGCGTACCCGTAGTAGACCATGCAGCCCAAAAATGCAGCTTGTGACGCTGCCCCAAAGAAAGGAGGTTTTTCACTATGGCAAGTTTACGGGACACCGTAAAGGACTATCAAGACGAGCTTAGGGACGGTATCGCATGGGTGGCGTTCTGGAAACAGGGGCGTTCATGGAACGCGGAATATTTTCATCTTGATATGGACGACACCCTCTACCCGGAGGACAGGAGCCGGTTAGAGGAAATCAAAAGCACCGACCCCGCCGCCGTTATCCTAAACGGCTATTACTGCGGGCATTTAGGCGAGGACATGAGCCTTGACGAGCTGACCGCCGGAGTGCGCTACCACTACGAAAACAGCATGAACGACATTGACGGTTTTATCGGGGCGCATGACGACAGGCTTCCCCCGGAGGTTATCGAGGAAGCGAGGGCAGCCGCCCATGAAGCGGGGCTTCCCTTTTCCGAAAAGCCCTACCGGGACGGAGAGGATTTTAACCCCTATGTATTTGACGGGAGCATGAGCATTGAGGATTTTGAGCTTATGCACCGCATGATTGAAAAAGAAAGGAGCGAACAAATGGCAGAACCGATTTTAAGCGGCTATCTTTCCAATCTTGGGAAGTACACCGAGGGCAGACCCGCGGGCGAATGGGTGACGTTCCCCACGACTGCCGAACATCTGAAAGAAGTCTTTGACCGTATCGGGATTGACTTCAAGCATTACGAGGAATGGCATTTCACAGAATTTCAATCCCCTATCCCCGGCTTGGCGGAACATTTAAGCGAGTATTCCCACCCCGACGAGCTGAACTATTTAGGGAAGCTCTTGGAAATGCAGTTTGACGACGACCGGGAGAAATTCATTGCAGCCATTGAATACGGCGACCATGCCGACAGCTTACAGGACATCATCAACCTTGCACAAAACCTTGACTGCTACTGGATTTATCCGTCCGTCCACAATGAAGAAGAATACGGGCGTTATCTGGTTGATGAACTGGAAGAACCCGAACTGCCCGAAGAAGCGAAAAAGTATTTCATGTATGAGGAATACGGGCGCGACGCTTCCATTAACGACGACGGTATGTTTACCGAAAAGGGCTATATCTACAACAACCGCAACACCTTTACAGAATGGTACGACGGGCGCGACGTTCCACAGGAATACCGGGTAACGCCGCAGCCCCCGCAGCGGTCACGCCCCGACCCGGAAAAAGCAGATTTTGACGCAGCCGCGCCGGGGCAGAGAACCGCGCAGACCGCAGAGCAGCCACAGGAGCCGCGCCCGGTTATCCCTATCGTGCTGACGAGCGAGAAGCCCGCCGAGAAATTAAAAGAGATTACCGACCGTCTGGAACAGGGTATTGCGGAACTCTTTGACAGCGAGCGTTACAAGGAATATCTGAAAGTCATGTCAAAATTCCATAATTACAGCTTCCGAAACACCGTCCTTATCGCCATGCAGAAGCCGGACGCTTCCCTTGTGGCGGGCTTTTCCGCTTGGAAGAATAACTTTGAGCGAAACGTGATGAAAGGGCAAAAGGGAATTAAAATCATTGCCCCGTCGCCCTATAAAATCAAACAGGAAATGCAGAAAATCGACCCGCACACACAGAAGCCCATAATCGGCAAGGATGGAAAGCCCGTCACCGAGGAAAAGGAAGTCACCATACCCGCCTACAAGGTGGTATCCGTCTTTGACGTTTCCCAGACCGAGGGAAAGGAGCTGCCGGATATTGCCGTTGACGAGCTGACGGGCGACGTTGACCGCTACAAGGATTTTTTCGCAGCCCTTGAAAAGACTTCCCCCGTTCCTATCGCCTTTGAGAATATCGAGGGCGGCTCTCATGGCTACTACCACTTGGAGGACAAGCGCATTGCTATCAACGAGGGCATGAGCGAATTACAGACCTTAAAGACCGCCATTCACGAAATCGCCCATGCGAAGCTGCACGACATTGACCTCAACGCGCCAAAGGACGAGCAGCAGCCCCACGTTGACCGCCGCACCCGCGAAGTCGAAGCGGAAAGCGTCGCCTATACTGTCTGCCAACATTACGGGCTTGACACGTCGGACTACTCTTTCGGCTATGTCGCCGGGTGGAGCAGCGGGCGGGAGCTGTCCGAGCTGAAAAGCTCCCTTGAAACGATACGCAGCGCAGCCGCCGAGATTATCAATTCCATAGACGAAAATCTTGCGGAGCTGCAAAAGGCACAGGACAAGGAGCAGACCGCCGGACAGGAGCAGCCCACCAGAGAGGAAAAGGCAGCCCCGAAAGAACAGCCGCAGCCGGAAGCCCCGGCAAAGGCAGATACAGCCGGGAAAGAGAAGCCGGAAGCAGCCGCACCGGGAAAATCCGGCGCACAGGAAAAGGCGGGCGCAGCCCCGAAAGAAGCCTTTACCCCGGAAACGATTTACAAGATGCGCCGGAACCCTTACGGCGACAGCCCGGAAAACAGCCACCTCTTGCAAGCCTATGTGACACAGGAGAACGGGCGGGCGAAAATGGGCGACGTGCTTTATACGGGAACGCCGGAGAAATGCCGCGAGCTTATGGGGCAGCTCAAAAGCGGCGGGCTGACCGAGGGCGACGTAAAGCAGCTTTACGCAAAGGCACAGGAAACGGCGCAGACCGCCGGACAGGACAAAGACACCTTTTCCATTTACCAGATAAAAGGCGGGGACGAAACAAGGGATTTCCGCTTTGAGCCATACGACCGCCTGCAGGCGGCGGGAAATGTGGTTGACAGGGCGAACTATGAGCTTGTCTATTCCGCGCCCCTTGCGCCGGAAACTTCCCTTGAAGATATTTACACCCGTTTCAATATCGACCACCCCAAAGATTTTAAGGGACACAGCCTTTCCGTTTCGGACGTGGTAGTGCTTCATCAGGACGGACAGGACGCGGCGCATTTCGTTGACAGTGTAGGTTTCCGGGAAGTGCCGGAGTTTTTACAGGAGCAGAAGCAGCTTACCCCGGACGACTTGGAAACGGGCGAAACTGTCAAAACACCGAGAGGGACTTTCCATGTAACCGCTATGAGCCGGGAGCAGATAGAAGCCGCCGGATATGGCTTTCACCACCAGTCGGACGACGGAAAGTATCTGATTATGGGGAATGGGACGCGGGCGTTTGCCGTTGCCGCAGAACAGGCGCAGCGGGACAATCCCTTGAAAACCGCCGAGCAGACCATAGAGCAGAACGGAAACATGATTGACGGTATCATCAACAACACCCCCACCGTTGACGAACTGGAAGCAAAGGTAAAGGCGGGCGAGCAGATTTCCCTTGTTGACCTGGCTAACGCTGTCAAAGCCGACAAGGAGCGCGGCAAGGGAGCGAAGCCGGAAAAAAAGCCCTCTATCCGGGCGCAGCTTAGAGCCGACAAGGAAAAGGCGCAGAAGAAAAACGCAAAGCAGAAGTCACAGGACTTGGAAAGGAGCTGACCCATGCCGGAACAGAGTAAATTTGAAAACGTGGATTTGTTCGCTTCCCTTGAAGCGATTATGAAGCAGAACACAGGCTTTTACCAGAGCGACTTAGACATTGACAAAGAGATTATCGCAAAGGCGGCGGCAAGCCCCAACAGGGAGGACAAGACCCTTTTGTGGTTCTGCCGCCCGTCCGGGACGCACTGTTTCCGGGAGCGCGACGTTTTCCTCAAAGACACCGCGCCCCACAACACATGGCGTTTCTACATGGAGCAGACAAGCGACCGCGTCCTTGCCTATGCAATCGAGCTGACGGGAAAGGAGCGCGGGAAAATTAAGGGCAATCTGTACGAACTGGACTACGCTAAACATTATGAGCGCGTCAAGGAAAAGGAACTGCCCGCCGATACGGTGAAGCTGATTTATGAGCGAGGGGAAAGGGAGATACCCGCCGGACGGTTCTTCAACGGCAACCCAGACCCGCAGCTTGGGAAGTTTGAACGCTTTGAAGCCCTACCCGACGACCCGGACGCGCTGCAATCACTCTTACAGGAAGAACGGCGCAGCCGGGAGCAGCTTCCACCGGGGGACTTCAAGGCGCATATCACAGCCTTGCGGGACGGGCTGATTGAAACGGAAGCGCGGCGCATTGTGCGGGAAATGAAGCGGCACTATGAGCCGAATAGCCCGAACAAGACCCATTTCATGGCAGAGCTTTCCCCGGCGTTCATGCGGCTTGCAGCCACAAAGGACACTGACCGCCTTTTCTCCATGCTGCCCTATAAGACTCTTTCCTTTTCCAAAATCGAGGGCAGACATGGGACGTATGCGCTGATTGACAAGGGGGAGAACCGGGACAGGGAGATAAGGAAGCCCCGCCCCTCTATCCGGGCGCAGCTTAAAGCAGACAAGGCAAAGACCGCCCCGAAAAAGGCGGCGGCAAAAACAAAAAATCACGATATGGAGGTATGAGCATGATTAGACTGACTGTTGAAGAAACAAACCTTTTGAGCATTTACAACGAGGGCGGCAAGCGGGCTTTGATTGAGAATGTCAACGCCGCGCTGCCCTACATGGACGCGGATATGCGGGAGCTTGCAAAGCGCACCCTTTCCAAAGTGGACGCTTTGACCGAAGCGGAATTTGCAGAGCTTCCCATTTACGCCGCTGATGAAGTATGAACGGGGTTAAGCGGCTGACGCCGCCCCAGAGCCGGAAAGTCAACGCCCTTGTGCGCCGGACGTGCTGCAACTATGATAACGGGAACTGTATCTTACTGGACGACGGAGACGAATGCGTATGTCCGCAGCTCATTTCCTATTCGCTTCTCTGCAAGTGGTTCCGGGTTGCGGTGCTTCCCGCCGACAGGCTGCTCTATGCGGAGCTTTACCAGACAGGGGATAAGAAGAAATGTACCGAGTGCGGCGCGTTCTTTGCGTCAACCTCTAACAGTGTCAAATACTGCCCCGTCTGCCGGAAGCGTATCACCCGCAGACAAGCCGCCGAGCGCATGAGGAAAAGACGCACCCCTGTTACGCAGTAGGCGCGGAAAATCCCTTGATTTACAGGGCTTTCCGGGCGTGAAAATCGGATAGGCGATACTTTATACCTTTATCCCCGAAAATGGCGTTCTACTGCGTAACATTCACGAAAACAGCACCCATAAAAAGACAGGGCGCGGAAGTCATATACCGGCTTCCGCGTCCTGTTCTTTTTTTGCCTATCTGACATTTCCCTTTTCCATTTCTTCAAGTGGGAACTGCGGGAGGGCTTCTATCAGCTTCTTTGTGATAGACTGGCGCATATCTTCGTTGATTTCCTGTTTCGTGCTTCCGTCCGGCTGTCTGACCGCTACCGTCGATAGCCTGTCGATTTCGTCCTTGTAGCACTCCACGACTTTCTCCACCGCCCATTTTTCCCCGGCAACGGCGGCGCGTATGGTTTCATATTCCGGCATTTTCTGGTTTTCCATGCTTCAACGCTCCTGTCTGTATTTGATAGCCTTATCATAGCACAGCGGCGGGGATTTTGCTATCCTTATCCGCGCTCTGTTCCCTTTTCACGTTCCGGCTGCCTGTCTGCCTGTAAAATGCTGTCAATGTTCTGCTTGATAATATCATATTCCCGGACTTTCTTTTTCAGCTTCCCATAGTCGGCGTAAAGGGCTTCTTTCTGCGCTTGGAGGGCTTCATACTCCGATTGCAGCGCGGCAAGGTTCGGGAGCTTTGCAATGCCCGCCGCTTTCAACGACCTTGCGGCGGCTTCATGTAGGATAATCGCCTGTTCCTGTCCGGCGCGGTACTTCTCCCTGTTCCTTGCCTTGCGGTATGCGTCATAGACGGGCTTTGTCTTTTGGTAGGTGGAAACATTCTTGATAAGCACCGCCATGTCCGCAAGCCGCTTTTCCGCGTTCTTCAATGCGTCTGCCGCCTGTCCGCTTTCCGCTGACATTTCCTCAATCCGGCTGACTAAATCCGCGTACTGTTCAATCTTGTGTTCCGTCAAGAAATTCATGGTTTTAGCTGCCTGTTTCAGATTGTGGATTTTCGCCCACTGTTCATAGCCCTTACTCTGCGCCGCCTTGATACTGTTCTCAATGTCGATAAGCAGCGAAACGTCGCGCTGCTCTCTGGGGGCTTTCGCCGCCTTTGCCCGTCTGCCCGCTATCCGTTCCCTTATGGCTTCCTCTGTATAGTCTGCGCCGAGGGTTTTTAGGCGGGTGAAGCGTTCCTGTCCGGGGGCGCGGCATGAAACATATTTCCCCGGCTTTATCTCATAGCCCGCCGCCTGTAACCGCGTTAGCAATTCCTCAAAACTGGAAACTTGGGGGATAAGCGCGTCAACGGCAATCTTTAGCTTGCCTTTCCAACTTGTACCCGTCTTTTCTGCCTGGTACTCCGCATAGCTCTTTCCCTTGCTGCCCTTGCCGGGGACGACGACGGACAAGCCATTTTCCCGGCACAGCTTGTCGCTCATGTTCCGTATGCCGTAATAGCTCCTTTTGTTGGAATTGTATTTGTGATGGTCTACAAAATTCACCGCGCAAAAAATGACGTGGTTATGGATATGCCCCTTGTCAATGTGCGTCGTCACAACATATTCATGCTGCCCCTTTGTCACCGCGTCGGCAAGCTGCTTCCCGATTTCGTGGGCTTTCTCATAGTCCACTTCCCCCGGCGCAAAGGACTGTATCAAGTGAAAGGCTAAATTGCTGCCCTTATCCAGTGCTTGCGAGAGGGTATAGCCGAACTCAATGTCTGCCGTTTCATAGGAGCAGCCGAAAGAGGATATGAGCATTTTCCCGTCCGTCTTGTCCGGGTTTTCGATATAGTCAAGGGCTTTGCTTAGGGTGCTTTTAACAGGCTTAATCTTTGTAACCGCCATATCTCCGCAAGCACCCCCTTTATTTCCTCTATGTCCTCTTGGTATGCGTTCCCCGCCGCGTTCACGCGGCGGGCTATCTGGTTGACGTTGACACCGATTTTCTGTATCTCTGCGGTCATTGCCTTTATATCGGCGTGGTCTATCTGAATGATATACCCGTCAATGGCAATCTTCCGCAGATACGCCGCCATGTTCCGGGTGGGTACGAGCTTCATTTTTTCCAGTATTAAATCCCGTTCCGCTTCCGTCACTCTGAATTTGATTTGCACCGTCCTTTTCCGTCCGTCCATTGCTTCGCTCCTTTCCTTTCCGTTCCGAGGGTTTGGGACACTTCCCAACAAGCCATTTTCAACCGACGCGCCGCAGCGCGGGAGGGCGAAAATACGGAAGTGGGTACCCGCTTCCTATGCTTGCTACGAATGTTTTTATCCCTTATGCCCTTATCCCTTACTACGGAGAAAAAGCTATTTTGCCAAACTTCCGCAAAAGAAAAACGCTGCAATTCAAAAAAGATTGCAACGCTTTCTAAATCCTGTTCAGTTTTAAGCCGGACATTCCTATTCGCCCTCTTTTTCGACTTCGGAAATCTCTTTTGCCGTTGCGGTCACAATCCGTATGCCTGTATCGCTCATACCGTCAAGAAGCGCGTCGAGCTGCCGCCGCTGCGTGTTCTTCTCCGGCGGCGTTTCCAAAAGGAACTGGTCTACGGATATATTGTAGCGGAGCATAAGCTCAAAGAAAATCTGTAAACTTGGGTGCTGCCCCTTGTTCTCAATGTTCGCAAGGTAACGCGGCGAGATAAACATTTCGTCGCTTACTTTCTTGCGGCTCTCCTTGCGCCCTGTCCGCGCCGCCTTTATCGCTGCCCCAAAAGCCTTGAAGTCGTATTTCGGTACTGGTCTTTTTGCCATAATTATTCATCCTATTACATTTTACTGTTCACCTTTCCTCTTGGATATGTCTACACTGTTCTATCAGTTGACTAAAATAATTCATATGTATATGTTGACAACTAGCCGCTTTTTTTGTATAGTATTATTAAAAGGGGGGAAATGTTTATGTTACATAGCATGCGTATTCGATAAGCATTGAAATTAAAAAAGATTTTTCCCATTTTCAATATGGGCTTTTTTGTCATGCTTATTTTGCGTATGCTATACAACAAAACTAACGATGTATAGACATAGTATAAAAACTATGCCTTAATTTTGTTGTAGTGTTATATGTATAAATGCAGGTCAATGCTCATGTTGAGAATTGACCTGTATTTTTTTGCGCAAAAGGAGAAATATTATGCTTGAAAAATATTGGATAAAATGTCCAATTTGTAACGGAAAGACGAGGGTTCAAGTATTTTATAATACGGTATTAAGAAATTTTCCTCTTTTCTGCCCTAAATGTAAATTAACACATATCGTTGATGTTGAAAAATTAGAAATCATAATCAAAAACTCTGAAAAACAAACTTTTTAATTTTGAAAAGGAAGGATATTAAATGAAACACTTACCTAAAAGTACACCTACGGAAATATTGAATGACCCATACGGATTTACTTACAAAGAAATGTCGGAAGTAATTGGAGAGGATAAAGCAAGAGCCTTATATGCGAAATTGTATAAACAGCCATTTCACAAAAAAAATCTATCAATATCAACAAAAAAAGTCTATAAAAGTAGCGATACTGAAAAGTATGTTTATGAATTGAAAGACAACAGGTATATCGAAACGGTTTTTATTAAACGGCGAGATGGTGGGACTGTTTGCGTAAGTACGCAAGTTGGTTGTTCTGTTGGCTGTATTTTTTGTGAGTCCGGACGCAATGGTTTCGTTCGTAATCTAACACCGTCTGAAATTGTGCAGCAGGTCATATTGATACGTCAAAAAGTAAATCGTATCGTTTTTATGGGAATGGGAGAACCTTTATTCAATTACGACAACTTGATTGCAGCAATCCATATTCTTCGAGATAGAAATGGACTTAACTTTCCAACCGACGGCATTACCATATCAACAGTTGGTCCAGTTAATCAATTAAAAAAATTGCGCGAAGAACATCTAAAAATTCAGTTGACAATATCTTTACATGCAGCAACACAGGCTGTGAGAAACTGTATCATTCCTCATATGCACATGTACGCTATTGAAGATGTTGTTAAGCAAGCATTGTCCTATTCACAAAGGCATAATCGAAAAGTGGTATTTGCGTATTTGCTTTTACCAGGTATAAATGACCGTTCCTCAGATATAAGGCAACTTGCAAAATGGTTTAAGGGCAAAAATGTTATGATTAACGTGCTGCAATACAACCCGACGAGTAATTCAAAAATTAGAGCACCACAAAAACAAGAAATGGTTGCGTTCAAACATCAATTAGAGCAAACAGGACTTGAAGTTACCATGAGAGTTTCTCATGGTAGAGAGATTAAAGCAGCTTGTGGACAGTTAGCTAATACATATAATAAAGCCAAAAAACAACAAAAATAATTTAATTAAAAGAGCCAGACGCACAGACGCAGAGCCGATAATATGCAGTTTGAAATACTGCTGTTATCGGCTCTTTTTTGATTTAATTTGTGCCCCCAATAACCATATTGGAGCAAAATCAGAACTGTTGCTTGTCGTTCTTTGATTTCCGCAGCAGCTTTGAAAAATCAAAGCCGCCGTTTCTTTTTATCTTCTCAAGAAATGACGCGGTATCACTGTTAAAAGCGGCGGCTAAAGGAGGTAGCCGCCATGAAGCACATACCATATCGACAAAATCCGACGGTCATTGACACATCAAAAAAAGCCCGACCACCACCGGGGGAAATTACGCTTGTATATATGAACTGTCTAATCATCTAAATACTACTCACAATACCAATGCGCCTGTCCGGGCTTTTCGGACAGGCGCATTTTGCTGCTCAAAAAATTTTTTGAAGAAATTTCAAAAAATCTTCGGCGTTTTTGAAAACCGCCGTATTGCCCCGCGAAAAGGGGGAAGCACCACCAACTTTCCAACGAGAAAGGAGGTGAGAATGTGGAACCTAACAGCAGGGAGTTTTACAAACAGTGTGCTTTTCAGAAGTTTTGTAATACGGTACTTCACAATGAAGCGTGCGACACTCATAGAGAGCTTCGCAGACACAGGGCAAAGGAAGTGACCTTTTCCGACATGACCTTAGACGAAGCGCGACAGCTTCATACGTTTGATGAATATTTCAAACGGGAAACTGTTGAAACCGTCTTTGAGAAAGCCGGGAAGAAAATCACGCCAAAGCTGCTTCTTGAAGCAATCCGTACTTTGCCGGAAGAAAAGCGCAAAGCCATACTGCTGTATTACTTCGAGGGAATGAACGATACCGAGATTGCGGAACTGTTCAATACGTCGAGAAGCACGATACAGTACAGGCGGACAAGCTCTTTTGAGAGATTAAGAAAATATCTGGAGGAAAATGCTGATGAATGGGACGAATGGTAACGAACCCGGCTACCCGGAAAATGCCCTTGTTCCCTATCCTGTCATTGTGGTAGCGACAAAGGGCGACCCGGACGCTATGAAGATTGTCTTGCAGCATTTCAGCGGCTACATAGCCCGCCTCTCCATGCGGAAGCTGTACGACGAGCGCGGGAATGTCTATTTCGGCGTAGACCACGACATTCGGGAACGGCTGCAAGCAAAACTGATGATGGCTGTCCTCACCTTTAAGGCAGAGGAATAAACCGCAGCGGCGGCGGGACGCTTTCTCTCTCCCCCTTTTCCGTTCCGCTGCTGACGCGGCAGCAAAGCCATTCTGAACCTTGACAAAGAAAGCGGCGCAAGATAACGGCGGCGCAGCATAGGGCAAATCGGATACGTTCCTTTTGCGCCGAGCCATACGGCGGGTGCGCCATGACGCTATCCGGGTGAGGTTATCCCCGCCCGGACAGCCGAGCGACCAACACCGCGCCGGAAAGCAAGTGTAGCGGCTTGCGGGCGACGACACGCAGAATATACAATGATACTTCCTTACAGCCACAGTCCGAGCGTTAAGAGCGTCGCAGGCAATGGGTAGGGCTGCATGAGAACCATGCCGGGGTGAAATTCCCATGAGGTTATGCTAATAACCGTCCGATTAAAGCCTTTGTTTTATTGAATAGTGGACTTGCTGCTATTCATAGACTGTATTATATGTTTGCGAAAGAAAGGGGGATTTTCTTTGACGCAAAACCAAACGCCCGTTACCACAACGGAGCATAAAATAGGAAAAGTTACTTACCTTGTATGTTCGTCCGCAAGTGAACGCGCAACGGACACACTGGATAAAAAGATAAAAAAACTCATTCGCAAAGACATGGAACTGAACCCCGCAAACGCCCGGAAATAGGGCGTTTCTTCACATTTTATACATGACACAGGCAGCGGTATGTGGTATAATATAGACAGTACAAATGCCATGCTTGTCTGTCGTCGGAAAGGAGGACAAAATGTTACAGACAGACAAGATTACCGCTTTATATTGCAGATTGAGCCAGGAAGATATGCAGGCCGGGGAAAGCGAGAGCATACAGAACCAAAAGATGATTTTACAAAAGTATGCTGACGAACACCACTTTTTCAACACGCGCTTTTTCGTAGACGACGGATTTTCCGGCGTGAGCTTTGAGCGTGAGGGGCTTCAAGCCATGCTGCACGAAGTTGAAGCCGGGAACGTGGCGACCGTCATAACAAAAGACCTCTCCCGTCTGGGACGTAATTATCTGAAAACCGGGGAGCTGATAGAGATTGTTTTTCCCGAATATGAAGTGCGCTACATTGCCATTAACGACGGTGTAGACACAGCAAGGGAAGATAACGAGTTTACCCCTCTGCGGAACTGGTTCAACGAGTTTTACGCCCGCGACACTTCAAAGAAAATCCGGGCTGTCAAACAGGCAAAGGCGCAGAAAGGCGAGCGCGTCAACGGGCAAGTGCCTTATGGGTACATAGCTGACCCCAACGACCGCAATCATCTATTGCCCGACCCGGAAACGGCGCACATTGTAAAACAGATTTTCGCTATGTATGTGCGCGGCGACCGTATCTGCGAAATCCAGAACTGGCTACGGGAACATGAGGTATTGACTGTTGCAGAATTGCAGTACAGGCGCACAGGAAGCCACAGGCACCCCCGCCCACACCCGAATTGTATTTACAACTGGCCGGATAAGACGCTCTATGACATTCTGGCGCGTAAAGAGTATTTGGGGCATACCATTACAGGCAAGAGCTATAAGGTATCTTACAAATCGAAAAAGACGAAGAAGAACCCGGAGGAAAAGCGTTACTTCTTCCCCAACACACACGAACCCTTGATTGATGAAGAAACCTTTGAGCTTGCACAGAAACGGATTGCCACCAAACACCGCCCTACAAAGGTTGATGAAATTGACATTTTTTCGGGGCTTCTCTTTTGCGGGGACTGCGGCTATAAAATGTATCTGCAACAGGGAGCCGGGACACTGGAACGCAAACACGCCTACACTTGCGGCAAGTATCGAAACAGGATAAGGACTGGCGAGCTTTGCACTACCCATTATATCCGAAAGAGCGTCCTTAAAGAACTTGTCCTTGCCGATTTACAAAGGGTATTGTCCTATGTGAAAGAGCATGAACAGGAGTTTATCGAAACCGCCAACGAGTGCAGCGCAAAGGCAGTACAAAAGACGCTGACGCAGCAACGGAAAGAGCTTGACAAGGCGCAGAGCCGGATTAGCGAGCTGAATATCTTGTTCCGCAAGCTCTATGAGGACAACGCTTTAGGGAAACTTTCAGATGAACAATTTGCTTTTCTGACTTCCGGCTATGACGAAGAAAAAAAGACGCTGACCCGGAGGATTGCGGAACTGTCACAGGAAATTGACAACGCCACCGAGCGCAGCGCGGACGTGAAAAGGTTTGTCGCACTGGTACGCAAATACACCGCCATTACCGAACTGACCTACGAAAACGTCCATGAATTTATTGACCGCATTCTTATTCACGAACTGGATAAGGAAACGAACACCCGCAAAATCGAAATCTTTTATAGCTTTGTCGGCAGAGTTGATACAGGCGACAAGCCTACTGAAAGTATCTCCTATTTCAGACAGATTGGAGCCGACGTAAAGAGTTATGCTATCTAACATACATCAAAAAGAGGTAAGATAACACCCTCTGCAAAAAAGGTTACGTTATCTTACCTCAACAAAGTTCGCCCCAGAATAACCGTCATCTGTGTACCATTGCAGATTGGAAAAGCCGTTCTGCTTCGCATAGGTTTCAAGAATACGCTTCTGGTTTGAAATAGAATTGCTCTCACCTTGCAGCTCGTCCTCGTGGGATAATCTCGGATAAAGGGCGGTAATAAGGTTTCGGGTGGTCTGTCTTAACATAGTGTCCTCCATTTCCGACAGCCAGCCCCACTATTCCGTATGACTATCATACCACACGCCGGGGCTGGCTGTACAGTCCTTTCTGCTTCTTTACGTCCCGTCAAATTGCCGATTTTTGTGTAGCAGCTTCCGCTTCCAGCACTTTCAGCATTTTATCGGCGGCGGTGGCGGTGGTGTCCTGCTTGAAATAGCCGGAAACGACAAGGACAGAATTACCTATGCGGATTTCCGTCACGCAATCCGGGCGGCGGGTGCTGCGGTCATTCTTTGGGGTGTTGGTCATAGGCGGCTCTCCTTTCTGTTCATCAGCTTTTTCAGTTGTCCCATTTTCTCCTGCGCCGTGGCTTTTCGGAAGTTGCTCCCGGTAAAGCGGACAGGAGAACACATTTCAATCAGACGGTCATAAATGCGGGCGTGGGCGGTGTCCTCCGGGTGCTGCAAGTCCTCCAGCGTGAGATTAGTCGTGACGATCAGCGGCCTGCCGCTGCGGTAACGGCTGTCAATCACGTTGTAGACCTGCTCTAAGCCGTATTCCGTTCCCCGTTCCATTCCAAAATCGTCAAGGATAAGCAGCGGGAAGCTGCAAAGTCGGGAGATATATTCATTCCTGCCCTCAAAGCTGGTGCATTGGAAGCGAAATCCGACAACGTGCCGTCTTTATTTAGGCGGTACGTTTTTGTCGGTAAAGAGGTTAGATTATAAGCCACTGTGACCTTATAGGTATCGTCATCTTCATCCCATACAGTGACGGAGTTTACGAAAAGGTCAATGAGCATACGGCAAAACTCTTCATCTTCAATACTGCCGCCCCGAAACTGTTCTAACCAATAAATAACCTGGGCTTTGTCCAGTTCAACAATATCCTCAGATTCTTTCTTAGCCTGTGCTTGCAGGTCTTTCTTTTCTTTCTCTAATTCACCCATACGCTTTACAAGCATATCTGGGGCTGATCCCGACTCAATAGCTTTCAGAAGGTTGTTGAGGGATACGTCTACCTGGTGGATACGGTCACGAATAGTTGGAAGGGCTGAATCCAGTTCAATCTCATTTTGATTCTTTTCACAGGCAATAGAAGCAATCTGTTCTATATATTCATCTGTAAGGAGCGATAGTGCGTCTTGGGCAACCAGTCTTTCTATGAACTCCTTACGGATATTCTTTTTATTGCAATCAACATTGCCGTTCTTCTTTCCGTAACACTGATAGTAATAGTAATTTCCCGCATTGCAATTTCCGTTCATTTTACTACCACAATGTCCGCAGAAGATTTTACCACTAAGTAAGTAGACCACTTTTGCTTTGTTCCGGGCAGGTGCATTTTTAATCTTACCGACTCTAAGTTGCACCCTATCCCAGAGTTCTTTGTCGATAATAGCAGGTATGGCGTTCTCTGCTCGGTAGTCATGGAAGGTGTAGACTCCGATGTATCTCTCATTACGAAATATTTTGGTGAAAGAACTCTTTCCGAAAGCTGTACCCTTTGAGGTCTTGTACCCACGGGCATTAAATTGACGGCAGATTTCAGCAACCGTTTCTCCGCCCGCATATTTCTCAAAGGCTTCTTTCACAAGGGGAGCCGTTTTAGGGTCTATCACCAGTTTTTTATCTTCAATCTTGTATCCCAGAGGGACTGCCCCTCCTATAGAGTTATGCTTATAGGCTGACTCTCTCATACCACGGTTAATTTTCTGGGAGAGTTCGGCACTGTAGAACTCAGCCATACCTTCAAGCACTGATTCCAGAATGATACCTTCTGGGTCATTGCTGATATTTTCTGTGGCTGAAATAAGCTGTACCCCGTTACGCTTCAAGCGATATTTGTAGGTGGCTGAGTCATACCGGGAACGGGCGAAGCGGTCAAGTTTGTATACGATTACAGCGTCAAACAAGCCCTTCTCAGAGTATTTTATCATCTTGAGGAACTGGACTCTCTTCTCAATGTCTTTACTGGCAGACGTGGCTCTGTCAGCATATATCTCTACAATTCTAATATTATGCCGCTTGCAGAAATCACGGCAAACACGGGTCTGCCCTTCAATAGATTGCTCAGTCTGATTATGGCTTGAGAATCTAACGTATAGGCAGGCTGTTTTTATATCCTCATACATGGTTCTTCCTCCATTCTATAAAATCAATTACCCGGCACTTTCGTTGCCCCCTTTTCGCTTCTCGCACATACAGGTGGTAATAATATTGAATCTGCCTTGCGTGGAAGCGGAACGAAATGCGTCAAGCAGTAATTGCTCTTCTTCGGTTAGGGAAATCTCTACTTTCGGATAAGGTGAATCGGATAAACAGAATAGATAGTCAGTAGAAACGTGAAAATATTTAGCCAGTCTTAGTACAGCTTCGGCACTGGGCGCATATGTTCCCTTTTTCCATTTGCTAAAACTGCCATTAGATATACCTGTAGCAGCTTCAAGGGCTTTTACTGTTAATCCCGACTGTTTTTGTAACTCCAAAATGCGTTCTAAGGTATCCATAAGAACCCTCCTAAAAATAAATTTGGGAAAACTCTAAAATACCTGTTGACAATTTGGGAAATCTCTACTATATTGAATATGTCAACAAAAGTTGTTTACAGGGTATAAGAAATAGCCCCTCCGGGCTGTAAATTTTACCCCGCAGAGTTTTCAATGGTATATGGGTGTGGTAGCTTCATTATAACCTTTGGAGATTCTGTTGTCAACTTTAGTTTACAAGATTCTAATATGAAAGGAGGAAGCGAAAACGTGGAGGAACGTGAAAACATTCGTGAGCGGCTTAAAAAGCACAAGCTGTCTTACGTCTGGTTGATTGGTCAGCTTGCCTTGCGGGGTATTGTGACTGATAAGACAGAGATGAGTTCAGTAATTTCGGGAACCAGAAACGGTACTAAAGCGGACGCAATCATTGAATTGTCCATAGATATTCTGGACAAGTATGAAAATGGTTCCGTCCTCGTTGATGGGGCTTAATGCTTCGCACATTAGAAGGAAGCGCACTTTGTTCTGTCCTTGCTGACAGGGTAAAGGAATACTTCAAAGATGAGGAAAACCGCAAGAAGTTTGAAATCTGGTATCAAGAAAAATACGGTAAGCCGTACAAGTGGAGGAAAACACAATGAAAGTAAAAAGAATGATTAAGTCTGACGTTGATACTTTTAAGGTTGGAGATATTATCGAGGTCAAACTCACGGACGGTGTGAAGGCGCAGGCTATGGCTATGCAGCAGGAAGAGGACGGCATGATTTTCTGCCTGGTTGATTGCCTGCCTGGTGAGTGCCCAATGAACAGCACCCGTACCAACGAAGGAGGTTACGAAGAGAGTGACCTGCATAAGAAGCTGAATGGTGAGATTCTGAATCTCTTCCCGGCAGAACTCAAGGCTATGATGGCTCCGTTTGACAACGGTGATCTGCTCCGTCTGCCGACTGAGAAAGAGATTTTCGGAGAGAACTACTATGGTGAGTACGAAAGCCCGTATGTGAAGCAGTGGGAGCCTATGAAGAAGCGCAGAAACCGTATGGCGTTCGATGGCAGCAAGTATGAGAACTTACAGTGGTACTGGCTGATGAACAAGGTCAGAGAATCCGCTACTTACTTCTCCTTTGTCAACGGCAGCGGTTATGCGGACAACGACGGCGCTTCGTACTCTTTTGGCGTTCGCCCCGCTTTCAAAATCAAGAATCGTTAATCTGCACCTCCTTGTGAGGTGCAATGGGAGCAGAAGCCTATGAAGCAAGTGAACAAAACAATGGGAAACCACTTTGAAGAGGAACTGTGTGAACTTCTGGCAGAGCAAGGTTTCTGGGCGCACAATCTGGCACAAAACCAGGTAGGACAACCCGCAGACGTGCTTGCGGTTCGGGATAACATAGCAGTCTTGATTGACTGCAAGGTATGTTCTAACAACCGCTTTCCGTTATCCCGGATTGAGCCGAACCAGGAAGCGGCTATGACCATGTGGGAAGCCCAGGGCAATGAGCATTGTTACTTTGCTATGAAGCTGAATGACGGACAGATTTATATGATTCACTTCGATGAGTTATGTCTGCGGCAGCTTTACGGACAGGGTAGCATTACAGAGTCAGAGTTTCCAGAGTACAAGACCTTTCAAGAGTGGTTGGAGGAAATGGATGTTTATAGAAATCGGGAGCCGATTGAAAATCCTTGACCCCTCACCCGAACTGATTAAGTGGTGCAAAGAGAATCTGGAAATGACAAACCCAGAGTATCAGCAAAAAGCACGAATGCACCTGTGGCTTGGGAATACCCCACGAACGCTTTATCTCTATGAGGTGAACGGTAATAGCTTGATTCTCCCATTCGGGTGTCTGAGAGCAATTCTGCCGCTTCTGGAAGGAGATGTGAAGAAGCTGTTCAAAGAGCCGAAGAAGGTTGACTACGGCGGTAAGGTTCCGCTGTATGACTACCAGGAAGAAGCAGTTGCGGCAATGCTGATAAACCACTACGGCATTCTACAATCCCCTGCCGGGTCTGGTAAGACTCAGATGGGAATTGCCCTGGCGTGTGCGTTAGGGGTAAAAACCCTCTGGCTGACACATACCAAAGACCTGCTGACGCAGAGCAAGAGCCGTGCAGAACAGTACGTTGATTCGAAACTACTGGGAACGATAACCGAAGGAAAGGTCAATATCGGCGAGGCTATGACCTTCGCCACAATCCAGACCATGTGCAAATTGGACTTAGACCAATATAGAGATGAGTGGGACTGCGTGATTGTGGATGAGTGTCACAGAGTAAGCGGTACACCTACAGCGGTAACCCAGTTCTCAAAGGTGCTGAATACGCTGTGTGCCAGACATAAGTTCGGGCTGTCAGCAACCGTCCATCGTTCGGACGGCATGATAAAAGCAACCTACGCAATGTTAGGTCAAGTAGTATGGACTGTTCCAGATGAAGCAGTGAAGTCCAGGGTTATGACAGTAAGTGTTCTGCCGAAAGGTACGGACGTGAAACTGAGTCCTGCTTATCTGAACAGTGACGGCACAATTAACTACTGCAAAATGATTACCTACCTCACAGAATGTGAGAGCCGAAACAAGATTATTCTTGATGACTTAATTGAGAACCGTGAGCATTTCAATCTGATTCTATCAGAAAGAGTTGACCATCTCAAATACCTATATGAGCAGTTACCTTTGAAGTTAAGGGCGCAGGCAGCGGTGATAGATGGAAAGATGACCAGTAAGAAGCGGAAAGCTGAACGGGAACAGGCTATTGAGGATATGAGGATTGGCAAGAAACGGTATCTGTTTGCAACATATTCCCTGGCAAAAGAAGGTCTGGACATTCCCAGACTGGACAGATTGTACTTAACAACCCCCCAGAAAGACTACGCAGTAATAGTTCAGAGTGTAGGACGTATTGCCCGAACCTTTGACGGTAAGGAGCAGCCAATAGCTTATGACTATGTGGACTGCATACGGTCATTGCAAAAATCTTTCAAACAACGATGTACCAGTTACAGGAAGTGCGGGTGCGAATTTATAGGAGATTGACATGAAGAATAAAGTTCTGAAAACAGTCGGATATATCGTAGGCATAACGTGGCTGTTCACTGCCTGCGCTCTGGATGATGAAGTCTACGGGATGACAATGCTCTTCATCAATGTTCTGTGTATGGCATACCTGGCACTGTTCTCCTGGGCAAATAACTGGTGGTATGACTTGGAGGACTACGAAGATGAAGATGACGAAGAATGTGAAGAACCACTTCACTACGGCTCAAATTCTTCTGGCAGGCGTAGAAGAGAGTATGGGAGTCGAACCCGGCAAGTGGGGCGTAATTCCTCCCGAACACTCCAAAGCGTCAATAATTCGCCGTTGCGTACAGGCAAGGCAAGAACTCTTGCAGGTACAAAAGGCTCTGGAAGAAGGGCGGTATAACGATGGTTGAGGGAACCTACATATTCGACTGTGAGGTATTTGCCCATGACTGGCTGTTTGTGTTCAAAGAAGTAGCCACGGGAGAGTACACGGTTATCTGGAATGACAATGATGAAGTTCTGGCTTTCATGGAGCGTAACCCGTATCTGGGTGGCTTCAATAACAAGCACTACGATAACCACATACTCAAGGCAGTTATGTGTGGGTTCACCCCGGAACAGGTGAAGGAGATAAATGACCTCATCATTGTTCACGAATTAAACGGGTGGGACATTCCCGCTCTGAGAGAGTACCGGGTCTATTTTGACAGTTTCGACCTCAAGGATGATTGCCAGGACGGGGTATCCCTTAAAGGGATTGAAGCCCACCTGGGTATCCCGATTGAGGAAACAGAGGTTGATTTCAATGTTGACCATGTTCTCTCTGAATCAGAAAAGGCACAGACTACTTACTACTGTAAGTACGATGTGGACGCAACAGAGATTCTTTTCAAGTTGCGGCAAGGTTATCTGGATAACAAAGTGGCTGTAGGCAGGAAGCGTGGTTTGACAGACAGGCAGGCTATGTATATGACCAATGCCAAACTGACAAGCGTGTACCTGCAAGCCCAGAAACCAGAGAAGCCATGGACAGACGAAAGAGATTATCAGTATCCAGATAAGCTGCTTCGGCAGTATATTCCGCAGGAAGTATTTGACTTCTTTGACAAGCTGCATGACCCGAACATTCCGAACTACCTTCTGTTTGGTGGCTACGATGAACAGGGTGTAAAGCACAAGGGAGCCGCCCTGGATTTTTCCATTGGTGAGTGCAAATGTACGATAGCCTACGGAGGTATCCACGGTGCAATTCCTACTTATGTGGAAGAAGCTACTGAGGGTAGGTCAATCCGAAACAAGGACGTGGCAAGTTATTACCCGCACTTGATGACCATTCCTCTCTCAAAGGGACAGAAATACGGCTTCTGTAGTCGCAATATCCCGTCCCCGCAGGTGTATGTAGATACCTTGGAAGAGAGAGTACAGGCGAAGAAAGCCGGGGATAAGGTCACAGCAAACGCTCTGAAACTGGTACTGAACACCACCTACGGAACCATGCTTAACGGTAAAGATGGCGTGGCTTTCAATGACCTGTATGACCCTCTGATGGGACGTTCAGTTTGTATCACAGGACAGCTTCTCCTACTGGAACTGTCAATGCACTTGGTCAGTGAGTGTCCGACTTTGAAAATCATTCAGCTTAACACGGATGGTATCATGGTAAGTTTCGACAACTCCGATGAAGCAAAATGGCAGGAAATTACCCAGGAATGGCAGGACAGAACCGGGTTTGAACTGGAAGAGGATTTCATTCAGAAAATTGTGCAGAGAGATGTAAACAACTACGTTGAGGTTCCTGTGGGTGACGGTAAGCCGAAGGTCAAGGGTGGCGCACTGGTGAGAGGTATTCTGACCAATGCAAACATTGACTTTACCAAAATGGGACTCCCTGCCTGGGAGAACATGAGTGGTGGCGCATGGAATATCAACAACAACGCTGTGATAGTGGCAAAAGCCATACAGGATTACTTTGTAAAGGGTGTAGACCCAGAAGAAACGATAATGGCAAGTAAGAATATCCTGGACTTTCAGATTATCGCAAAGGTTGGAGGTAAGTATTCCGGGTGCTATCAGATGGTAGGTGATGAACAGGTTCCTGTCCAAAAGGTCAACCGGGTCTATGCAACGGCAGACAGACGGTATGGAACTATCTACAAGACCCACGCTGTAACAGGCAAGGCTGCAAAAGTTCCCAGTCTGCCAGTTCACTGCATGGTAGACAACAATAATGAGTTGTCTATTGATGTGGTAGACCGTAACTGGTATCTGAAACTGGCACAGAAGAATATCCGTGAGTTCCTGGGTGTGAAACCGCCTCGGAGGAATACAAGGAGAATCAATTCCTTGAAAAAGAAATCTTTAGCATTATTCGATTAAGGAGGACATTAGCAATGGCTAATATTTATGAAGCAATGAACGTGCGCCAGAAGTTGGCGAAAGCAAGACTGTACTTTCTGAACCAGAAGGTACAGAAGTCGGGTAAGAATATGCACCTTGAGTTCAAGTATTTTGAGTTAGAGGATATTGTTCCCCCGGCAATCCGTATCTTCGCCCGTGTCGGTCTGACCACCAATATTGAGTTCACCGATGACAAGGCTGTTATGAGCGTGTTCAACGCTGACAACATTGAGGAAGCCCCGATGACCTTCACCGTTCCCTATCGTGAGGTCAAGCCCATTATCAGTAACCAGGGCAAGGAAGTCACCAACCCTATGCAAGCTCTTGGCTCTTCCATTACCTACCTGCGCCGTTACCTCTGGATGGCAGTTCTGGATATTACTGAACCCGATGACATTGACGCAAACCTTGGTTCTGATGACCAGGTAGAGGAAGAAGAGATTCCTGCTCCGAACCCGGAAACGGCTAAGAAGGAGAAGAAAAAGAAGTCTGCTGCACCTGCTACTCCGAAGGAGCGTGAGGAAGCTAAGAAGGAAATGACGGGTACTGATGGACAGGCTGATGAGTTGCAGATTAAGGCACTCAAAGAAGCCTGCAAGACTCTGATGGACAAGGATTCCGACCAGGAAGAGTTTGTTCAGCAGATTGCCATGAAAACCAATGGCTTCACCCATGTCACCCGTGCAGCGTGTGAGCAGCTTATTCAGAACCTTGGTGAGATGATTGCCGCCTACGGTGAGTAAGGAGGGCTGAGTCATGGCTGACAATGTAAACCATCCCGCTCATTACGAAACCGGGAAGTTTGAGTGCATTGACGTTATGGTGGAAACCCAGGGAGTAGAAGCCACGCAGAACTTTTGCGTGTGCAACGCTCTCAAGTACGTGTATAGGCACAAGAAGAAAAACGGTATGGAAGATTTGCAGAAAGCAATCTGGTATCTGAACAAAGCCGTTGAGTTGGAGGAAGCAAAGAATGACAAAACGACAAATCATTAAGTGGTTGGAGTCGCAGAGCGAAAAGGCATTAGCCGAAGTAGAAACCCAGAGTGAAAAGGCTCTCAACACTTACTATGCAGAGAGAAATGGGAGAATCGGTCTGGAAGATACGGCAACCAGTATTGCTGCTCTTATGCAGCAGGCTTACAGTCTGACTGAATCCTTCAAAGAGAAGGTGAAAGCGGAATATCCGGGGGTTGATACCCTCTGTGGTTACTACGGTTCTATCTCTTATAAACTGGCAAATATGAGTTCTCAAGCTGAAATCCGTTCCTGTTTGCTTAAAGAGTTTGAGGACGGAAGAACGGAAATCAGAAAGGGTATCAAAGCCCGAAAGAATGAAATGATTAAGGGTATTACCGATAACTACAGGAATGTGATTGCCAATGTAAGCAATATGAAGAATGCAAAACTGGCAATGGAATATCTCAAGAGCCTTGGGTTTGACTTGAGTGACCTGGTAAAAGCCGATGAAAACCCTGTGACCACGGCGTTGTCCGTGAAAGTGGATACACGATTTCTGTTCATAGGAGGTAAGAAAAATGAAGTGGAATGATGATAAGACCATTACTATCACCCCGCCGAAGCGTCCTAAGAAAATTACGGGTACACGCTTTGCGGCGATTATGGGGCTGAACAAGTGGACAACCCCGTTCAATGCCTGGTGTGCAATCACCAGAACCTACGAAGAGCCGTTTGAGGACACAATCTATACCGTTGCAGGTAAGACGATTGAGCCGAAGCAGGCTGAGTTTATGAAGAAGTCTTATTTCATGACCAACCTCATCACACCTACGGATGTGTACGGGGCTGACTACTTCCAGAAAACCTGGGGTGACTTCTTCAAAGAGAGTCCTATCTTCGGTGGTATGTGGGACTATCTTCTGGTTGACAAGGACGGCAAGCCTACTACGGTTCTTGAGATGAAAACCACGAAGAGGTCTGAGGATTGGGTTGAGGATATTCCGGAGTACTACGCTTTGCAGGCTGCGCTCTATGCGTACCTTCTGGGTGTAGATGACGTGATTATGGTGTGTAGCTTCCTGGGTGACAAGGACTATGAGAACCCGGACGCATATCAGTGTAGCACTGAAAACACCATCGTTCGTCCTTTCAAGCTGTCTGAGCGTTATCCCGAACTGAAAAAGACCGTCAAGAAGGTTGAGAAGTGGTGGAAAACTCATGTTGAGAGCGGTGTTTCTCCGAAGTTCGATGAGAAAGCGGACGCAGACATTCTGAAAGTCCTGCGTGATAACAACCTGTCCCCGGACACTGACATTGCTGCTCTGGTTGCCGAAGCAGAGCAGTTGAAGAAACACATTGATGAGGTCAAGGGTACTGTAGCTGACGATGAGAAGAGGTATAAGACGATTACCGATATACTCAAGAAGGAAGCTATCAGCCAGTTCAAGGAGGGCGATAAGACCGTTACTATCAGCGGTGCTTCCTTCGACTGGGTTACCTCTAAGACCATGAAAGACCCTGGCTACGATATGGTGAAAATGCAGGAGGACGGCATTGATATTGAGAAGTATCATGGCACACCCGAACCGCAGTACCGCTTTACTCCGAAAGCCAGAAAGGAGTCCGCATGATAAGATACCTCAGTCTTTTTAGCGGAATTGGAGCGTTTGAGAAAGCACTGGATAATCTGGGTATTCCCTATGAACTGCTTGCAATGAATGGTATCTCCAAAACACAGATTTACAAGATGGCAGGAAACTCCATCGTGGTTACAGTTCTGGAACACCTGTTCAAGCAGATTTATACACCTGGTACTCAGAGTATTGATTCTCTCAAGAAGAAATCTCTGGATATATTAAACACCTTATAAGGAGGATACTTAAAATGGCAAAGATTGGACTGAGTGAGGGGTTCACGCTTATTCCGAAGGGAACCCACGTTTTTAAGATTGTTGAGGTCAAGTACAAAGAGGACTTCGGCAAGATGGAGATTGTTATGCAGCTTGTTTCGGGTCAGAAGCACACAGAACGCTTCTCTCTGCTGAATGCAGACGGTGAGCCGAACCAGGGAGGTCTGAACGCTTTCAGTTACTTCGCAAAGACTGCATTGAATGACTACACTCTGACGGAAATTGACCATGAGGAACTTGTCGGTCACTATATCCGCTGTGAGGTAGACCACGAAGAGGTTGAGTCTAACAAGACTCCGGGTAAAATGCTCAAGTTCGTTCGTCTGGGCGATAAGGAGCCTGCGGATGGTTTTGACGAAGCGGAAGCCCCTGCATCGAAGAAGGAAAGCAAGCCTGCGGCTACTGCCCCGGCTGCTGCACCTGCTGAAAAGGCAAGCGGTAAGAAGTTCGACCTGGATAGGATTCTGGGTTAATCAAATGACCTGCGGAGAGGGAGAAGTGTAGCTTTGAACTCTCCAATGGTTTATATTTAATAAAGTTAAACGAAAGGATTGAAGAATATGAGTGAACGAGATAAGCGTGTCAAGGCTTTTGAGAAGCTGATGAGCGGTGGAATGTCCAGTACGGATGTTTTCTTTCTGAAAAATCAGTTGATGGCTGCGGGGTTCTTTACGGCTCCTGCTTCTACGAAGTACCACGGGAACTATGAGGGCGGGCTGTTTGACCATAGCTTTACAGTAACCTCTTCTCTGCTTTCTCTGACAAAGCGAATGGGGCTGAACTGGAAGCGCAAGGCAAGCCCCTACATTGTGGGTATGCTCCATGACCTCTGTAAGTGTGATTCGTACATTCACAACCCGGATGGAACATACAGCTACAACCCCAACATTCTTTTGCCAGGACACGGTGACAAGTCCGTGATTCTGGCACAGAAGATTGTTGATCTCACAGATGAGGAAATGGCTTGTATCCGTTGGCACATGGGAGCCTTTGATGACAAAGAGAATTGGGATAAGTACGGAAAGTCCATTGAGAAATACCCGAACGTCCTGTGGACTCATACCGCTGACATGATGGCGGCACGAATTTTCAAAATTTAAGGAGGAAGAAAACGGCGTGGACTTGGAAGTACAGAAACTTTTAGAAAAGGCAGATGGCAATTTTGCAATCTTTGATTCTGTAGCAAAAGCACATTCCGTTCTTTCCCGTTATGACAGCATAGCTTGCTCTATATCGGGGGGGGGAAGGATAGTGATATAATGCTTGATTTGATTTCAAAGATTGATAAAGACCGAAAGGTTAGATATATCTGGTTCGACACTGGGTTAGAGTACCAGGCAACCAAAGACCATCTGAAATACCTTGAAGAGAAATATCATATTGAAATCGAAAGAATCAAAGCAATCAAGCCTATCCCTCTTTCGTGTAGTGAATACGGGCAACCTTTCTTATCAAAGTTTGTATCAGATATGATTTCCCGGCTACAACGCCATGGCTTCACATGGGAGGATAAACCCGTAGAGCAGCTATTGGCTGAATACCCAAAAGCACAGGGAGCAATAAATTGGTGGTGTAATGGCAGAAACAAACCGGGTTTCAAAACCTCAATGTTCAACATTAACTATCATAAGTATCTGAAAGAATTTATGATTGAGAATCCCCCGTGGTTCAAAATTTCAAGTAAGTGCTGCACTTATGCTAAGAAAGAAGTTTCTGCTCAATTTATAAAGGACAACTACATAGACCTTATGATTATTGGAGTCAGAAAAGCTGAAAAAGGTATAAGGTCTGCAAGCTACAAAACCTGCTTTACAGCAAGAGAAGATGAATGCGACCAGTACAGACCGTTATTTTGGTATAGCGATAAAGACGAAGTTTACTATGATGAACTTTTCGGCATTCAGCACAGCGATTGCTATACAAAGTACGGTATGACCCGAACGGGGTGTGTAGGTTGTCCGTTCAATCGAAAATTACTGGATGAATTGAGCATAATCGAAGAGCATGAACCTAAAATGCTCAAAGCCGTTTCTCATGTATTCAAAGACAGTTACGAATATACCAGAATGTTCAGAGAATACGTTCAGAAACGGAAGAACGAAGAGAAAGAGAGGACAAAATAATGGGATTTACTGAGATTCTGACGATTATTTTCATCGTCTTAAAGTTACTGGGAGTTATCACCTGGGCATGGTGGGTATGCCTGCTCCCGGAGATTCTGGCAGGTGTTCTCTACGTTGTTATCGTAGTGGCACAGTTGGTGGTAATTCATAAGACCCACAAGAGTATCAAGAAACATTTCGATGAGTTCTAAGGAGGATTCCAGTCATGGTAACAGTATTGATTGCAATTCTGGCTTTCATCATTGGAGTCATTGGTGGTGCAGTACTGCTTGCGGCGATAGCAATTCTTGCAGCACATGACTCAATGAGCGATACCCCTAAAAGTAAGGAAGAATAGAAAGAGGTAGATTGATATGACAGGCAAGGAATACCAGGCATTAGCCATTAGAACTTGCAGCATTCCATACGATTGTAAGGCTGACCGTCTGTATCATGCAGTGTTCGGTCTGAACAGCGAAGCAGGAGAAGTTGCAGGTATCTTACAGAAGAAGTACCAGGGGCATGAAGTGAACCTTGAACACATGGAAAAGGAACTGGGAGATTGTCTCTGGATGATTGCGGAAGCGTGTGACGCACTGGGTACGGACATTGATACGGTCATGCAGATGAACATTGACAAACTGAAAGTCCGTTACCCAGAGGGCTTTACGGTGGAGAACTCTCTTCATCGTAAGGTAGGCGATATTTAATGAACTTCCACAATATCACACACGATGATATGAACAACGGTGACGGGTTACGGGTAGTTCTCTGGGTTGCAGGGTGCGAACACCACTGTAAGAACTGTCAGAACCCTATCACCTGGGATTTCACAGACGGGGTTGAGTTTGACAAAGCAGCTTTCCACGAAATCTGCACGGAATTGAGCAAGCCTTATATCAGCGGTCTTACCCTCTCTGGGGGTGACCCGCTGCACCCCGTCAATCGTTGTCAGATTTTATGGCTTGTAAAAAAGATCAAACAGTTCTTCCCGCACAAAACTATCTGGCTCTATACAGGGTACACCTGGGAAGAGGTAACGGCTGAGAACTTTTACGGCAGAGAGATTCTGAATTACATTGACGTTCTGGTAGATGGACGTTTTGAAGAAGCATTAAAGGACGTGGGTTATCACTGGGCAGGTTCTACCAACCAGAGAGTTATCAATGTTTCGAAGTCCTTAAAGGAAGGGAGGGTTATACTCCATGAAAGTAATTAAGAAGGACGGTACGATTGAGCAGTTTGACGGTCAGAAGATCGTCAATGCAGTCAGTAAGTCTGCCGCCCGTGCAATGATTGAATTGGACGATACACAGTACCATGAAATTGTATCTAAGGTTATGGCTATTGTTACTGAGCGTTTCCCGGAACAGGTTCACGTTGCGGATATGCACAACATTGTGGAGCAGGTTCTTGATGAGGTCAACCCGAAGATTGCAAAATCTTACAGGGATTACCGAAACTTCAAGAAAGATTTCGTTCACATTATGGATGAGGTCTATCAGAAATCTCAGTCCATTCGTTTTCTGGGTGATAAGGAAAATGCAAACACGGACTCCACCTTAGTTGCTACGAAGAGATGTCTGATTTTCAACGAACTGAATAAGCGACTGTACCGCAAGTTCTTTATGACCAATGATGAGTTGCAGGCTTGCAAGGACGGATACATTTATATCCATGACCAGTCAGCCCGCCTTGATACTATGAACTGCTGCCTGTGTGACATTTCCTCTATTATGAGCGGCGGCTTTGAGATGGGCAATGTCTGGTACAATGAGCCGAAAACCCTTGATACCGCTTTTGACGTTCTGGGAGATATTATCCTGGCTACAGCGTCACAGCAGTACGGTGGCTTCACAGTCCCAGAGGTGGACAAGATTCTGGCTCCATATGCAGAGAAGTCCTACAAGAAGTACTGTGCTGAATACATGGAAATCCGCAATCAACAGACCTTCTCCCAGGACGTAAAGGACTGGGCTATGAGCAAAGTGCAGCGCGATTTTGAACAGGGCTTCCAGGGTATTGAGATGAAGCTAAACACTGTGGGTTCTTCCCGTGGCGATTATCCGTTCATCACTATGACCTTCGGATTGGCTACCGATGTGTTCGGCAAAATGGCAAGTAAGACTTTCTTCAAGGTTCACATGGAGGGTGAGGGCAAGCCGGGATTCAAAAAACCTGTACTGTTCCCGAAACTGGTTTTCCTCTATGACGAAAATCTTCACGGTAAGGGCGGTTTCAGTGAGGATGTGTTTGAAGCAGGTATTGATTGCAGTAGCAAGACCATGTATCCCGACTGGCTATCCCTCACAGGTGACGGCTATGTGGCTGAGATGTACAAAAAGTACGGTAGAGTAATAAGCCCTATGGGTTGCCGTGCATTCCTCTCCCCGTGGTTTGAGCGTGGCGGCATGAAGCCTGCGGACGCAGATGACAAGCCTGTATTTGTGGGACGCTTCAATGTCGGTGCAGTTTCTCTGCACCTACCTATGATTCTGGCAAAAGCCAGAGCCGAAAGTCGTGACTTCTATGAAGTCCTGGACTACTACCTGGAAATGATTAGAGGGGTTCACAAGCGTACCTATGAATATCTAGGTGAGATGAAAGCCAGTACCAATCCTATCATGTACTGTGAGGGCGGTGTATACGGTGGACACCTCAAACCGTCTGACAAAATCAAGCCCTTGCTGAAACCCATGACGGCTTCCTTCGGTATCACAGCACTGAATGAGTTGCAGCGGCTCTACAACGGCAAGTCCATTGCAGAGGACGGAGAGTTTGCCCTGGAAGTTATGCAGCATATCAACCGGAAGGTTACGGAGTTCAAGAATGAGGACGGTTGGCTGTATGCAATCTACGGAACCCCGGCTGAAAGCTTGTGTGGTTTGCAGATTGAGCAGTTCCGTAAGAAGTACGGCATTATAGAAAATGTGTCTGATCGCCCGTATGTGAGTAATTCCTTCCATTGTCATGTAACAGAGGACTTAACCCCTATTGAAAAGCAAAATCTTGAAGGACGTTTCTGGAATATGTTCAACGGTGGCAAGATTCAGTACGTTCGCTATCCTATTTCCTACAATCGGAAAGCAGTCAAGACCCTGGTTCGAAGAGCAATGCAACTTGGTTTCTACGAGGGTGTGAATCTCTCCCTTGCTTACTGTGATGACTGCGGACATCAGGAACTTGAGATGGATGTTTGCCCGGTCTGCGGTAGCAAGAACCTCACGAAGATTGACCGCATGAACGGCTATCTGTCCTACAGCAGAGTTCACGGTGATACCCGTCTGAACGCTGCGAAGATGGCTGAGATTGCAGAAAGGAAGTCGATGTAATGGGAGATTTGAATGATATCGGACTGGAAAATCTCAGATTCGCAATCGTGAAACAGGCTGTAGATGATTATATCAGCTTATTAGCAGGGTTTATTACCCCGACAAAAAAAAACTGCAATATCACAGAACTGGAACGGTTCTTTTATTCTGACTGGTTCAGTGTTTTATGCAAGTTAGAACCAGATTACATTATAGAGAATCTGAAAAGAAAGGCGAAGAAGATGATTCTGAAATATACCGTATCAAAGCAGAAAGGCAGCAGCCGTTATTATGTGCATGAAGTAGGCAGTAAAGAGCCTATCCCCGGCACACTGGGAACTAAGAAGCAGGCTTTGCATAGAGCAGCGAAGATGAATAACCTGGACTATAAGAACTACATGAGAGTCCGCAGAAGGGATGGTGTAAGTTGTGATAAAGATTGACGAAGTCGAAACCTACGGATGGCAGGCGGCTATCCGTGGTATGAGAAACCCGAAGAACTCCTGGGAAAAGTCAGACAGCTATCCTGCTGTAGATTGTGGGAAGTACGCAGTAGGTGACAATGACTTAAAGCTGATGGAAACCCTGGGTGCTGCGGGAACTGATCACGGTAAGTACCTGCGTATGATTACCGTGACCGCAGACATTACCGCTCCCCTGTATTGGTGGAAGGAATACGATACCTACAAGGTAGGCACTGTAGCAAACTCCTGTTCCACCATGCACAAAATCCAGGCAAAGGAGTTCGTTCTGAGCGATTTCAGCACGGAACACCTCTCCGTTACGAACCTCATTGTGTTCTGCACGATTATTGACGCTATGAATAATGCCCGACTGGATTTCTTGCAGAGAAAGGACAAGAAGGACTGGTGGCAGATGATTCAAATGTTACCAACCTGTTACAACCAGAAGAGAACCGTACAGCTTAACTATGCTGTTCTCAAGAATATGTACCATTCCCGCCAGAATCACAAACTGGATGAGTGGCGTGAGTTCTGCAAGTGGGTGGAAACCCTGCCGTACAGTCAGTTAATCACAGGATAAGGAGAGTGTGGGAATGAAGGATTATTCCAAAATACCAGAGGAATTAAAGAAAATGAATCAGTGGGTGTGTGCCTGGGATAACTCCAAAATTCCCATGAAAGCCTTTGAGAAGAAAGCCGCTTCCTCTACTGCCCCAGATACATGGAGTTCCTTTGAGCAGGCAGAGTGGGCAGTAGAGAACGGCTACTATGATAACCTTGGATTTGTGTTCGCAGACAATGGACTGGTTGGTATTGATATTGACGCAGGCTTTGAGGATGGTCTTATGACCCCTCTTTGCGCCGATATTATGACCGCCTGCAAGTCCTACACAGAGAAGTCCAGAAGTGGACGTGGCGTACATATCCTGCTGCGGGGTACACTTCCATTCCACGGCAAGAACAACCTTGCGGGGGTTGAGATTTATAAAGCCCGCAGGTTCTTTATAATGACCGGGAAGCAGCTTATCTTTCCGACCATCATTGAGAACCAGGAAGCCATTGATTATGTGGTAGAGAAGTACTTCAAAGAGACAGAAAAGACCGGGAACAACTCAGGTATGGTACAGCGTATCTATTCTCCTAAATTTCCGAAACCTGCAAACGGAAAGATATTCGTAAGACCGGACTACCCGGAAATCCCGGACGGCGGCAGAAACATATCTCTTACCAGTCTGGCAGGAGCGTTGCACAACACAGGATACACGCCGATACAGATTTATCAGGAATTACAGAGAGTCAACGTAGAAGTGTGTAAGCCACCGTTACCGGATAGAGAACTACAGATCATTGCAGAAAGTATCAGCAGGTACAGGAGGTGATTTAAGAATGGCTTATACCATATCGCAGGAAAAGTCAACAGGTATGTGGTACTGCCACGCAGAAGGTTTTCCCTACATTCCCTGTATGGGTAGTTTCTGTGAGAAAAAGTCTGACGCAAGAGAATATGCGAAGATGTACAACGGACTTCCGCACAGAGTTGAAAAAATCGAGCAAAGGAAAAAGAAAAAAAAAGGAGGAAAGGCACAATGGATAATATACTGAGTATCCAGTGGAGTTCTGGACACATGGCAATCTATATGCTCGCTTTCTTCCCTTGTACTGCCGGGAAACTCAATAAGCTGAAAAAGTATATTGCGATGGACGTAGAACACGCAGAAGCCCTGTTCAAGCAAATGCAGGCATTCTTCCGGAAGCGTATTTCCGAATGTGAAGAAGTTTTTCAGCGTGAGGGTAAAGCCTACTGGGATTACCAGGACAGAGCCGCTGACTATGAACATCAACTTGCCGATGGCAAGACCCCGGCGGGACTCCCACTGACGAAAGAGCAGAAGAAAGACTGGAAGAAGTATGCAAAAGATTGTGCTGCTTCTGCCAGGGCTTGCAAGCGTACTGCATTGCAGGCAAAGAAGCAGAAAGAGTGGTTTGAAGCCCACCTGGAAGGAGGTACAGGAGAGTGAGTGATGAGTTATTTCAGTTGTCCAATGGCAGGTACATTACCTCTGAGGACATAAGCAGAAAGCTGTATTACATTAAAGACCACCACCCGGAAACCGCCTACCAGGATGATTCCACGGGGTACTCCTGGGATGAAGCGGGCATGGCTGACCTCTTCTCTGAGTGCTATCAGAATGACACCCGCTACTGCCCAGAAGCAAAGTCCTGGTACACATATGAAACTGGCAAGTGGCACAAGGATGTGGGTGCGCTTCTGGTTTCTGCAAAGATTAAGGAGTTTGTGCGACTCATGGCTTTGTACTGCGGAGAAATCACCGATGAGGAAAAGCGCAAGCAGTACATGGCTTTTGTTGGAAAGATGGGTGACCGCCGTTTCCGTGACCGTCTTATGAAGGACGCTGCGGACAGCATGAAGATTGCGGCAGCACAGTTTGACACTCACCCTTATCTGATTAACTGTCTGAACGGTACTTATGACCTGGAACACATGAAGTTCCGTGAGCATAGATGGGATGATTTCTTGACCATGCAGACCAATTTTGAATACACCTTGCAGGAAGTTACCTGCCCACGATGGGAACAGTTCATCAAGGAAGTTACCCAGAACGAAGCGGACAAGGCAGACTACTTGCAGAGGGCTTTGGGTTATTCAATCTTAGGTACAAGCAAGGAAGAATGTATGTTCATCCTCCACGGTAAGACCACCCGCAACGGTAAAAGTACCATGCTTGACGCTATTCAGCACTTGCTTGGTGACTACTCAACCGTGGCTCCTGTGGAACTTATCTGCCGTGGTGACCGCCAGAAGAACGCAGAAGCAGCGAACCCGGTACTGGCAAAGCTGAAAGGTAAGCGCATGGTCACCATGAGTGAGTCAGATACCGCAGGCAAACTGGACGAAGCCACGATTAAACAGTACACAGGTGGTGAGGACATTACCGCCCGTGAACTTTACCAGTCTGCAATTACCTTCAAGCCGCAGTTTACCATGTGGTTGTCCTGTAATGACCTGCCGTCCGTAAAGGACAAGAGCCTGTTTGCATCTGACCGTGTGCGAGTGATTGAGTTCAACCGCCACTTCAACGATGACGAACAGGACAAGGGACTCAAGGACTACTTTGAAACCCCAGAAGCAATGCGGGGTATATTCACATGGTTGGTAGCAGGCTACTTCAAGTATATCCGCTTCGGGCTGAAAATGTCCCAGGGTATGCAGAAGGTCATTAAGCAGTATGAAAAGGACAATGACCTGGTACAGCAATTCCTGGAAGAGAAGTGTGAGCGGAATGCAGAAGGTAAGACCCGTGCGAAGTCCCTCTATGATAACTACAAAATGTGGTGCAAGGGCAATGGGTATTATGTGTGCAGCATGAAGAAATTCAATGCAGAACTGACAGCACACCCGGAATGGTATGCAGATAAGGCAGTTACCCAGGGCGTTTTGTTCTATTATGGAGTAGCTTTAAGGCAAAATTAGTAGGGTTGGTAGGGTAAAATAAGATTTTACTATAAGTTTTCTTAGTACGCGCGTATCTATAAAAACTTACTGTAAAAATTGAATTTGCCCTACCAACCTCATGTCCGACAGAAAGGAGACAAACATGGAGTCTTATGTAGAAAGATGGAAGCGTGAGCAGAAGGAGGTGCAGAAGGACAATGGCAGAAGAAAAGAAGATGGGCAGACCGAAGGGAAGCCGGGACAGAAAGCCCAGAAGAACAGAAGGGTATCAAGAAAGCAGTCCTAAGAATCTGGTGAAAGCCAGGGAGAACAGTCCTATTATGCAGGCTCAGAAGATAGAAATGCCAGAAGGGTACAATGCGAAAGTGACTGCCTTTATGATGGAGATCATGCCGAAGGAACCTCTGGACTTGCAGGATGTGCCAGAAATGGAAAGACGGTTCTTGAATTATGTGCAGAAGTGTTCTGAGTGGGATATGAAGGTAGGCAACCAGGCTGCGTATATGGCTATTGGTATCACGAAGGAACAGGCATGGGAGTGGGAGAATGTCACGAAGGGGAACCCCGCCCGCGCTGACTTTATCAAAAAAGTTCGCCAGTTTTGCGGCGTTTTTCGCGAAGGTCTTATGCAGGACGGCAAGGTAAACCCCGTCACTGGTATCTTCTGGCAGAAGAACTATGACGGCATGAAAGATCAGACAGAAATGGTACTTACCCCGAACAATCCTCTTGGAGAGCAGAAGGACATGAAAGCCCTTGAGCAGAAATATCTTGAAAGTGCCTATGACGGCTCAGAAGTCGCAGAAGGGACTTTTACAGAAATCACAGAAAGCCCAGAAGGGGCAGAAGGGCAGAAAGACTAATTTCAAAAGTCGCAGAAGAGCGGCAACCCCTGCCCGCCTGCTGCCTACCCTGCGGCAGACCCACCCGCCCAGGCTGCGGGGGTTTACCATGCGTTCAAGGCGTGGGACAGGGACAGACCACCCGCCGCCCGGGGTGCTGCCGTGGACGCTCTGCGCCCTTTTGACGGCTTTTTATCCTGTTATAGTATAAGTGTATAGCCCCGCATGGCTTGCGCCCGTCCTGGGCGGCTCTGTGGGGCTGTGAGGGCATATAAATAGACATAAAAGAACCCCGGCAGGCTGTGAACCTGTCCGGGATTTCGTGCGTTATAACCAACGCAAGTTAGGGCGGCTGTGGTGCTTCCAATAGTTTATAAGCCGCTGTACCTCGGCGGGGCTGTACATGGGTATATTGTACAGCGTCAAGCCTGCCGGGGTCATATAATACCCCTGTCCGTAACGGGGCAGGCACTCACAACCGGGAACGCCTAAAATATTGCGGCTGTCCTGCCTGCTACGGGTTCTAAGTCCTATCCGGCTATCAAAGTTTACTTTTATCGGGGTAGGGATGACAGCGGATAATGGGCATTGTGTGGCGGCTATAACGTGGACGTTTGCGGCTCTGCCTATTTGCGCAAGGCGTTGTATAAGCGGCTGCACCTGGCGGCGGGCTGTGGTCATTAAGTCCGCAAGCTCATCTATAACAACGTATACCGCCCCACCCGGGTATTGTTTAAGGTGTTGCCGTTGCATTTCTTTATAGCGGCGTTCTGTGGTATCTATGGCAAGCTGTAAAGCCTGTACCATGCCCCCCGGTTCACTTGCATAATTAAGCGTATGCGGCAACGGTCTAAAGTCTACAAGTTCAACCCGTTTAGGGTCTATAAATATAAATTGCACGGCGGCGGGGCTGTCCTTTAATGCCGTTGTTATTATGCCGTTTATGATCACGCTTTTTCCGCTACCCGTTGCCCCCGCTACAAGTAAATGCGGTTGTTGTAGCATATCGGCATACAGGTTATAATAGTGCCCCTGTGGTGTTTCCCAGGTCTTTCTAAACAATGTTTTACGCCTCCTTATATAAGAATACCCCGCACGGCGGCGGGGCTGTTTTATAAGTGCTTTTCATCGGGTAACCATTCGCGAATAAATACGGCTGTATAATAGCCGCGTGCCTGCACTGAAAAACGGTTTTTACAAATATGCCTGATCATTCCCAGTTTATCGAATACCGATTTAGGCGGGTACAGCCCTTCATAATTGGTATCAATAATTAAAACCGGGGCGTTGAGCCCTGTACAATCAATATTGCAAAGCTCACTTTTTTTGACGGTAAAGCCGTCTTTTTCAAGACGTAAAAACAAGCGATCTAATTTAGTCATAGCTTTATAACCTTCTTTCTGTTAAAAATTTGGGGCTTCGGGGTCTGATTCTCTCCACCCTATAGGCTTGTAGCCTATACCGTGCAAGAATGCACTATAAAGCATATTAAGCACTTCGACCCGCTGCCTTGCGTTTCCTTTAATTCTGCTAAAATCAACGCAAGTTTTGAAGCGTTCCCGCTCTTCCGGGGTTAGACGTTGCCACGTCCACCCGTTGACAATAACCGTATTAAAATAATTATATACAGTGTTTTCGTTGTCCGTCATTTTGCAATTATCGTATTTCATCCCAGCTTGCACCCTCCTTTGTGCATTTTGCTATTTATCGGTTCTTTTTCTGTGGTGCAGGTTTGAAAGCCTACACTTTCCAGACCCCCGGCAAAGTGCCGGGACGCTTGCGCCTTAACTGGCTATTTATACACGGCGCAACGTGTTTATTAGTTCTCTTCTTCCTCTTCTTCCTCTTCTTCAAACGCTCCATCTTCTTCCAGGTCATCAAGTACAGCGGCTACAGCCTGCCCTAACAGATAACATCTAATTGTTACGTCCATAGCTTCCGCGCCTTCTCTTAATACGTCCGTTCCGTCCTGTCCGAACTCTTCCAGGGCTTCCGCTAATAAATCCCAATTGTGCGCTAATGCTTCCTCAGCTTTCCAGGCGTTATAATAGTAAGACCCGGAAGCGTTGCCCGTGACGCTGTCGCACGTCCAAAGATCATCGTTTAATTCTTCTTCTAATCCGTCCCGGTTACCTGCCCATTCTGTCAAGTCAATTTCTTCTTCTACATAGTCCTTAACGTCTGCGATCACATGCTCTAAATAATCATACATAATATTAACCTCCAATTTGTTGGTGCTGCCCTGGCGGGCGGCTGTGATTTCAAACTTGTTTATCAAGTTTTATCTTGATGCAAGTATATCAAGATATATCTTTATTGTCAAGATATTTCTTGAAAAGCTTTTAAACTTTTTCACCACGTCCCGCCGTTCTGCCTGTGGTGCAGGCTGTCCAGATCATCCCAGGGACAGACCCCCGGCGGGGGATACAGACCCCAGGCAGCCTGGGTGGGTGAGCCTGGAAAATCCCGCAAAAATAAAAAAGAATCAAGATATAACTTGACAAGATAAAACTTTAATGCTATCCTTATCTTGAACAGGAGGAAAACGTATGACTTCAAAAGAACTGATTAAGACTCTGATGGTAGAGCATGATATAACGAATGCTGAGATGGCAAAGACCCTTGGAATTACGCAGGCGGCTCTCTGGGATAGACTGAATCCAAAGAAGAGCGATAACACTACAGTCGCAAAACTGGGTAATATGTTGAGCGTTATGGGATATAAAATCGTGGTTGTTCCCGATGAAACGCCTACCCCCGAAGGTGGATATGAGGTTGGTCAGACAGACATGGTAGGGTAAAATCGAGTTTTTCACTAAGTTTTTATAGTAAAGACTCTACTAAGAAAACTTATACAGATTTTCTGATTTACCCTACCACGCTAAGAGAAAGGATGGTGAAACCATGTTCTATATTTTGTTCTGCTGTCTGTGGTTCCTGTGGTGGTGCATTAAATCCTTTTTCTGGCTTTGTGCATGGGTCACCTGGAACATTGTAATCAGACCTGTGGTATGGTGCTTGAGCCTGCCTTTTAAGTTAATATATAACTGCAAGTAAGTTGCGGTTTTTGTCCAATGGGACTGTCTTAATTGACGGTTCCATTTTTTGTTTACGGAGGTATGTATGGATTATAGTAAGATGAAAAGTAGCATTGACCGGGCTATCCTAAAGAGTCCGCTTGATGTTGCAGCCTATGATGATAAGTTCGCGCTGTGCCGTGATTATGAGGGGACAGAGTTCCGACTGGCTCACGAATGGAACCAGGCTTTGCAGGAGGAAATCAGAGCAGGACTGAAACTGGCAGTAGATACCAGAGATTTCAAGACGGCAGAGGAATTTGACAATCTGCTGTTTCGTTCCTTGCTGTTTTGTGCGCCCCACTATTTTGACGCATACTTACAGGCGGTAGAGTACGGTAAGCCGCTTGACAAGAAGTTCTATCTTCCTCGCCGTCATTACCTTAGACGGTATGTGGAAGGATACCAGGAAGTTCTTGAGGGAAAACTGGACTTCTTGTCCATCTCCATGCCGAAACGATGTGGCAAGTCTCAGCTTGGTATTAACTTTACGAATATGCTTTCTGGAAAGTTCCCAGACCGCTCTACGCTGATGGAGGGTACAGGTGATGATCTTGTTCAGTCTTTCTATAAAGGTTGTCTTGAGTACATTCAGCAGCCGAACGATTATCATTTTTATGATATTTTCCCGGAGAGCAAACTGGTACAGACCAATGCCGATACGAAAGTCATCAACCTTCTGCATAAGTCCCGATTCCCTACGGTCATGTGCCGTTCTATTGACGCACGGCAGGTAGGTCTTTCGGAAGCAACTAACCTTCTCTACCTGGATGACTGCGTTGAAGGACGTGAAGAAGCGAAAAATAGACAGCGGCTTGATGATAAGTGGGAGGTCATTTCTGGTGATATTATAGGACGTGCCATTGAGGGTACGCCTATCGTTATCTGCGGTACACGATATTCACTGTATGACCCTATCGGTCATTTGCAGGAGGAAATGCAGAAGCAGGGTAAGCGGTGCAAGATTATTGAAACCCCGGCTCTTGACCCTGTAACGGATGAGAGTAACTTTGAATACATTCGTGAGGGTAGGAAGGTTTTCACCACGCAGTATTTCCGTGACCAGAGAGAAATGCTTTCGGCAGAGCAGTTTGAGTCTGAGTTTCAGCAGCAGCCGTTTGAAGCGAAGGGCATTCTTTTCCCGGAAGCGTCCTTGAACCGATACTTTGAACTCCCTGTAGACCGTGAGCCAGACAGTATTATTGCCGTCTGCGATACTGCGGACAAGGGTGCTGACTATTGTTCTATGCCGATTGCTGCGGTGTACGGAGATGAGGTCTACATAGTGGATGTAGTGTTCGATGACTCCCCGCCAGAGGTTACGAAGCCAGAGTGTGCAAAGGCTCTGATGGACAATCTTGTGGTGGCAGGAACCTTTGAGTCGAATAATGCAGGTACATATTTTGCCAGGGATGTACAGCAGATTTTGATCGACCGAAAGTATGTCTGTAATATTCGAACGAAGAGGACTATTAGTAATAAGCAGACCCGTATTGAGTTTGCTTCTGATAATATAATCAAGCACTTTTACTTCAAAGACCCGTCACTCTATGCACGGAACAGTCAGTATGCCATGTTTATGAAGCAGGTTACAACCTACACCCGGTCTGGTAAAGTGCCGCACGATGACGCACCAGACTCTCTTTCTCTGCTTGAGAATGAACTGCGTGGACTGGTAGGAGCGAAGGTTGAGGTGTTCAAAAGACCGTGTTAATTTATGTGAAACTCTCCAAACCTATTATCAAGAAACCTCTTGAAATAACAATTGGAGAGTACTATAATTACAATAGAAATATTAGGATTGGAGGTGGCTTGCGTGTCTTTCGGTTTATACGGTAGACGCATGATAAAGTCTGATGAAACCGAAGTGACCGTTGAGAACGTGGTTGCGATTCTCAATAAGGCACTTCCTTATCACTGGGAGAATCGCAGTGAAATTCAATATCTGTGGTACTACTACAGAGGATTACAGCCGATTCTCAACCGTGAGAAACAGGTTCGTCCAGAGATTTGTAATAAAATCGTAGAGAACCGGGCGAATGAGATTGTGTCCTTCAAGTCTGGCTACTTGATGGGCGAACCTCTACAGTATGTTTCCCGTGGTAACGGTGATAACTTATCTGACGCAATCAATCAGCTTAACGAATTTGTGTTTGCCGAAGAGAAGCCTGCAAAAGATAAGGAACTTGCTGACTGGTTCCATATCTGCGGTACGTCTTTCAGAATGGTTCTTCCAGATGAGGACGTAGGTGAGGATGATGACTCCCCGTTTGAAATTTATACGCTTGACCCACGAAACGCCTTTGTGGTGTACAACAACGGTCTTGGAAACAAGCCGCTTCTGGGTGTCAAGTATGTGGTGGATGACAACGGCATAGTTCACTATAGTTGCTACTCTGACCATGAGTATTTTGAGATTGTAGAATCTCATATCATCAAGGCAGAGCCGCACATTCTGGGTGATATTCCAATTATTGAATATCCTCTGAACATTGCCCGTATCGGTGCGTTTGAGTTGGTTATTCCTCTTCTGGACGCTATTAACCTTACGGACAGTAACCGCCAGGATGGTGTTGAACAGTTCATCCAGGCACTCATGCTTTTCCATAACGTAGATATTTCGTCTGACGATTATGAGAAGCTGAGAGAGGACGGGGCTATTAAGTTCCGGGATATTGACCCTCAGTTGAAAGCCGAAGTATCTTATCTGACCAGTACTCTGAACCAGGGCGAAACGCAAACTCTGATTGACCATATGTACCAGACGGTATTAACTATCTGTGGTATGCCGAACCGCAACGGCGGTACGTCTACCAGTGATACCGGGTCTGCGGTTATTATGAGAGATGGTTGGTCTGCTGCGGAAGCGAGAGCAAAGGACAGCGAATTGATGTTCAAGAAGAGTGAGAGGATTTTCCTTAAACTGATTCTGAATATCTGCAAAACTCTGAAAGGTATGGACTTGAAGGTTTGCAATATTGAAATTCGCTTTACCCGAAGAAATTACGAAAACATTCTGCAAAAAGCGCAGGTGCTTGACCTTATGTTGAAGAACAGTAAGATTCATCCACGGCTTGCTTTTGAGCATTGCGGATTGTTTGTTGATTCTGACCTGGCATACACATTAAGTGCGGAATATGCAGAGGAACAGGAGAAGAAAGCACAGGAGTTGCTTGAAAAGCAGAATACGGAAAAGGAGGATGAAACCGATGACTCCAATACTGACAAAGGAAATGGTGCAGCAGGTGGAAACGCTGCTCAAGCACGGCAGCAGAGTGGAAGTGCTGATTGAGCAGGGCAAGGTTACGATTGTTGAAATCAAACGCAAGATGAGAATGAAAGAGTAACACCAGGGCAGAGGTTCTGGTGAGTCCAATGGGACTGTGAGTGACGAACTCATAGTCCCTTTTTATTTTGCCTATGAATAATACATTTTTAGCTTATATTGCTGCGTTTGATGAACTTAACATTCTGACTTCCACCAGTTATTACTCCGCTTCCGGGAAGGATATGACCTCAAAGGTTGCTCAGATTGCGGATGACATTTTATCACTCCTCATTCGGGCTTATCAGCAGGGCATTACAGCCACGGCAGATATGCTTGCCTACGATTTGACCGTAGACGTGGATTCCATGGAGGAAGCTATTTATGAGGTGATAGACGGTAAAACCTTTGAGGATAGAATCGCTGACCATGTGATAGCCGGGGATTTGTCGGGCTTACAGACGTTAGTCGAATCCGAATATCACCGGGTATTCAATGCAGCGGAAGAGGATGGAGCCTATGAGTTTCAGTCTACAAGAGGACTGGGAGTCTCAAAGAAATGGGTAACTGTCCGGGATGAAGCCGTTCGGGATACTCACAAATACCTGGAAGGTGTAAGTGTGGCTCTGGACGAAGAGTTTTATACCTTTGATGGTGACCATGCTTCCAGACCTGGTGAGTTCACTAAGGCAGAGAATAATGTGAACTGCCGCTGTGTATTGAAACTTGAAACTGATACTTCGCAGGATTGACCTGCTTGTATGGTGAGGGAACACCTTAAAACGCACACTCAGACAAGAGGATAAAACAGAAGAACACGGTGAGGGAACACCTTAAAACGCAAGGAGGACTTTATAATGAGTTATTTAAGTGATTTGCTTGGGGATTCCTACAAGGAAGGTATGACTGAGGAAGAGATTTCTACTGCTTTACAGGCTGCGGGTGCAGGTCAGAATAATGACGCTGAAATCAATCGTCTGAAAGCACAGCTTTCTAAAGCCAATTCCGAAGCTGCTGATTACAAAAAGCAGTTAAGAGGTAAGCAGACTGCTGATGAAGCCGCTGCCGCTGAACAGAAAGCAACCATGGACAAGCTGACCCAGGAGAATACCGATTTGAAGCGTTCTATCGCTCTGGCAGACAAAAAGACCAAACTGGTAGCTATGGGCTACGATGAGAAACTTGCTGACAGTACTGCTATCGCAATGGTTGACGGCGATATGGACACGGTTATGAAGAACCAGGTTACGTTCAATGAGTCCCGTGAAAAGGCAATTCGTGCTGAACAGATGAAGAAAACTCCCAGACCTGCTGCGGGTTCTGATGGGACGGGCGGCATGGATTACGCTAAGAAAATCGAAGAAGCGCAGGCAAGCGGCGATTTGACCGCAGTTGCCTACTATACACGTCTGAAAGCGCAGGATGAAGCGAATCAGATGAAAGAGTAAAAATCGGAGGTAAAAGACAATGGCAGATACGTTTGCAACCAGTTTAGGCGTTCTGAACTATTCCGGAATGCTGTTTAACAAGGGTAACGTGCGTACCCCGCTTTCTTCCATTATCGGTAGTAAGGCGAAAACCACGAATCATGTAGAGTTCGTTACTGGACAGGAGTACACCTCTAATGGTAGCGGATCTCAGCCTGCAATCAGTGAGAGTGCTTCTCTGACTGCCCCGGACGCTGATGTTGTGACCCGTTCTCAGAAAACGAACGTCACTCAGATTTTCCAGGAGTCTGTTGGTATTTCTTACGGTAAGCAGAGTAACATGGGTACACTGAGCGGTATCAATGTCGCAGAGCAGCAGGCAAACCCGATGAGCGAACTGGACTTCCAGGTTGCCGCTAAGATTCAGAAGGTCAACCGTGATATTGAGTACACCTTTATCAACGGTGAGTACAACAAGGCTACTTCTGACTCTGCGGTAAACAAGACCCGTGGTCTGGTGAATGCTATCACCTCTAACACCATGGCAATGGCTAAGAAGCCCCTGGGTCTGTGGGACATTGCCGACATGGTGAAGAAGATTTACGGTGCGAATGCTCCGACTGACGGTCTGGTGCTGTGGTGTGACGCTGTGACTCTGTTCCAGGTCAACGCTGACGCTGTTCAGAATGGTCTGACTGTGGTTCCTGCTGCCCGCGAGATTAACGGTATTGCTCTTTCCAGTGTGGTAACCCCTATCGGTGTTGTTTACCTGTATCTGGGTGAGTGCCTGTCTGCGGGTACGGCAATGCTTCTGAACCTTGATGTTCTGGCTCCTGTTTATCAGCCTGTTCCGGGTAAGGGTAACTTCTTCCTGGAGCCGCTTGCTAAGACGGGTGCGGGTGAGAAGTATCAGCTTTTCGGTCAGATTGGTCTTGACCATGGTCCCGAATGGTATCACGGCAAGTTCACTGGTATTTCTACTACCTTTGAGAAGCCGACCTACAGCCGTTCTGTTTATGTGGCGAATGCCGCTGACATTGGCAAGACTACGGGCTAATGGAAATTAGAAGGAGGTGGACAACATGACCGATGAAGAGAAGCTGACCATGCTGAAAAGCATGACAGAGGAAACGGATAACGATGTGTTGTCCACTTACCTCACTTTAGCGAAAGGGGTAGTGCTTTCCCGTGCCTACCCTTATACGGAAGAAGATACGGTTCCTGTAAAATATGACACGGTTCATGTTGAGATTACCGCTTATATGCTGAATAAGCGTGGGGCAGAGGGTGAAACAGCACACAGCGAAAACGGCGTTTCCCGTTCTTATGAAGATGGTGACATTCCCCCTACCCTGCTGCGGCGAATCCTTCCTATGGCGGGGGTGATTCTATGAAGCTGATGAAGCGTAATCTCAAGCCCGTGCATTACTGCCTGTATAAAGGCAGGGAGCCGCTTCTGGATGATGACGGGAATGAAACTGGTGAATACCAGGTGGGTTATGAAAGCCCTGTTGAACTGCAATGCAGTGTTTCACCTGCGACTGGATATGCCCAGGTGAATATGTTCGGTAACTTAGAGTCCTATGACAAGGTACTCATTACCGATGATATAAATTGTCCCATTGACGAAAACACCCTGCTCTTTGTGGATAAAGAGCCAGAGTTCGGAAATGACGGCAATCCTCTCTGTGACTATAGGGTACGGCGTGTTGCAAAGTCCCTTACCAGTATCTCTTACGCTATTAGCAAGGTGACCGTATCGTGAACAAGCGTGTTATCAAAGTTACGTTATCCGAAAAGAGCATTGACAATGCCATTAAAGAACTCAAGAACTACAAGACGTGGTTGAAAGAGTGTACTGAAAAATTCATACAAGCCCTCGGCGAAGACGGAGTCCAGGTAGCTACGGCAAAGTTCCAGACAGCCGTCTATGACGGTACGAATGATGTGAGCGTGTCTGTAGAGAGCCGGGATAACAACAACAAAATAGCCGTGGTAGCTGTAGGAAGTTCAGTCCTCTTTATTGAGTTTGGCACAGGTATCAAGTACCCAGACAATCACCCGGAAGCAGGCAAGAACGGTTTCACCCGTGGTGGTTATGGTTATAAACTGGGACGGCTTGAAAAGGGATGGCGATACACTGGTGACCCTGGTTCTAACGGTGAAGTTATTACCACGGGAAAACACGCAGGTGAAGTTCACACCTACGGTAACCCTGCAAACATGAGTATGTACGAAACAGTCAGAGAGTTGGAAGAGAAGTTTGAAGAGATAGCAAGGAGGTGTTACACATGATTGACTGCGAAAACGAAGTCTATACAAGGCTTGCAAAAATCTTGAGAGAGAAATTTCCTAAGATTGATATTGCCAGTGAATATGTGAAATCACCTTCTTCTTTTCCTCATGTGAGTATTACCCAGAGTGACTGCTATATCCCTACGGAGTGGCAGGACAGCAGCACGAAAGAGAACACGGTTATTGCCATGTTTGAAATCAATGTCTACTCCAATAAGGCAGATGGTAAGAAAACAGAATGCAAGAAGATTATCAAAGAAATCAATGACGCATTGTACTTCATGAATTTTAGGCGCACGGCTATGACCCCGGTGCCGAACATGGAGGACGCAACAATCTATCGGATTACAGCCCGCTTCCGTGTGGCTACCGATGGAAAACACTTTTACAGGAGGTAAGTGAAATGGCTACAAGTACTTATATGACTTTCCTCATGCACAAGAAGGAAACGGCATGGGAGAAGCTGCTTAACATTACTGAGTTCCCCGACCTGGGCGGTGACCCGGAACTGCTTGAAACCACCACTCTGTCTGACAAAATGCAGACCTATGTGAATGGTGTCCAGAGTAATGACGGCATGACCTTTAATGCCAACTATGATCACACTGAGTACAAGGCTCTGAAAGCCCTTGAGGGTAAGAACGAGGAATACGCAGTATGGTTTGGTGGCACTGAGACTGCAAGTTCCCCGACTCCTACGGGTTCTGAGGGCAAGTTCAAGTTTGCAGGCGAACTGTCCGTCTACGTTACTGGCGGCGGCGTTAATGAGGTTCGTGGTATGGCGATTACGATTGCCCCGTCCACTCCTATCACTGAGAACGAAGAGTAAGATTACATTTAATTTTGAGAATTAAAGGAGAGTTAAGCAATGGCTAAACAGATTGTTTTTACCTATGAAGATAAGGAATACACGCTTGAGTTTACCAGGCGTACTGTCAAGCAGATGGAGGATGAGGGCTTTGTCGCACAGGACATTGACCGTAAGCCTATGACTCTGCTTCCTGCTCTTTTTGCAGGTGCATTTAAGGCGCATCATCGTTTCGTGAAGCAGGATGTGATTGACAAGATTTATGAGGGTATGCCTCATAAGGATGAACTGATTGGTAAGTTGGCAGAGATGTACAATGACCCGATAGTGACCCTAATGGAGGAACCCGATGAGAAAGCGGTAAAAAACGTGAGTTGGGAAGCGAACTGGTAACGGGTTCGGACTCCCATGCTGCAACGGGCGGCGGCAACCGCCGCTTGCCCGTTGTTTATCGTTACGGGGAAACTTTTGAAGAACTCTGCGGTTATTACATGAGTCTGGGAATGGGTTATCACGATTACTGGGATGGTGATTGTGAGATGGCACAGTACTACAGGGATATGGATGAAAAGGTCAAAGAACGGCAGAATGAAGCCCTTTGGCTACAAGGTCTGTATTTCTATGAAGCGTTGGTTGACGCTTCCCCAGTACTGAACGCTATGAGCAAAAAGCACAAGCCGATTCCTTATAGGCAGGCTCCGATTCCTCTTACAGAAGCACGTCATAGACAGCAGCAAGAGGAAGAGAATTACAAAAAGATGAATGCAGGTAAGGAAGCCATGAAGCAGATAATGGCAGGGGTTAATTCAAAATTCAAACGGAAGGAGGAATAAATCATGGCAGTTGAGATTGAAGGTCTTGAGTTTCAAATTGAAGCGAAGTCCGAAAATGCCGCTAAAGGTGTGGACGCTCTGATTAACAGCTTCAATAAGCTGAAAGCAGCAACCAAAGGCGGTGCAGGTCTGAACAATATCAGCAAGAAATTGGACGCAATCAGCAATGCAAAGCTGAGTATGTCCGGGATTGAGAAGATTGAAGATTTGACGAAAAGCCTTAACTCTCTGAGCAATGTCAAGATTTCCTCCACAATCTCTAAGAGAATAACTGAAATCGGTGCTTCTCTGGATAGTCTGGACTGGTCTGGTGTGGAAAAGGTTGAAGCACTCAGCACTGCTCTACAGAATATGCAGGGCATTCAGATTCCGAATATGAGAAATATTACTGGTAACCAGACGGCAACGCCTACTGGGACTGCGGCTCCTGCTGACTCTGCGGGTGCTACAAGCGCAGGTGCGGCAGCTACGGCGGCAACCTCTGGTATTACTCAGTATACTTCCCAGATAACCGCTGCCGCTACGCAGACCAGGGGATTCCTTGGTGTTCTGCAAGGTGTAGGTGGCGTGTTCTCAAGAGCATTCTCTGCTGTAGGCGGTGTTGCTCTGAAAGCATTTCAAGCCACCTTGAAGGGGGTAAGCACTGCGGCAAAATCAGCAGTGAATGCCTGCAAGAAACTGGGAAGCACTATCGGTTCCAAACTGAGTAGTAAGGTGAAACAAACAACCTCGGGTATGGGTCATTTGTTCTCTTCCTTAAAGCGTATTGCAATGTACCGTGCAATTCGATTCTTCTTTGCACAGCTTACGGCTGCAATGAAGGAAGGTATTCAGAATTTGTATATGTACAGTTCCCTCATGGGCGGTACGTTCAAAGGAAGCATGGACAGTCTGGCAACCAGTTTCCAATACCTCAAAAATAGCATGGGTGCTATGGTGGCTCCGCTTATCAACATGATTGCTCCTGCGGTAGACGCTCTGATTGATAAGTTTGCAGCACTGCTGAATATCGTCAATCAGTTTTTCGCCCGACTGTCTGGTGCAACCACCTTCACGAAAGCGAAGAAAGCGGCAGCTTCCTACGGTGATTCTATCTCTGGAGCGGGTAAGTCTGCGAAGAAAGCAGCGAAGGATATTAAAGACGCTACGGTTGGCATTGATGAACTGAACATTATCAGTAAGAACGATTCCAATAGCGGAAGCGGCTCTGGTGGTAAGAACTATGGTGATATGTTTGAAACCGTGCCGATTGACAGTAGCATTTCCGAATTTACCGACAAGTTGAAAGCAGCACTGGACGCAGGTGATTGGGAGAGCCTTGGTACTTTACTGGGCGAAAAGTTCAATGAGATTGTGGATAGCATTGACTGGTCTGGTATCGGTCACAAGATTGGATACGGACTGAATGGTGCAATACAGACAGCATACTGGTTCTTAAAGACAGCGGACTTCAAGAACCTGGGTAACCATATAGCAGAACTGCTGAATGGTGCAATGGAGGAAATTGACTTCACATACCTGGGCAGACTTCTGGTTCGTGGTGTCACGGTAGACCTTGATTTTATGATTGGCTTGCTTGGCGGTTTGAATTGGAGCCTTGTGGGGAAGAGCATTGGCGATTTCTTGAAGGGTGCATTCAATGAAGCCCAGGAGTGGATTGCAAGCTATAACTGGAACAAAATGGGCAAAGACCTGTGGAAGAATCTAAAGGATTGTATCAAGGGAATTGACTTTGCAGGTGTGGCACAGAGCTTCTTTAAGTTACTTGGTTCTGCTCTGGGGGCGGCAGTTAGTGTTATCGCAGGTTTCGTGCAGGGTATCTGGGAGGACATTACTGGGTATTTCCAGAAGTACCTTACCAACGATGACGGCACGAAGAAGTGCGGTCTGGACTGGGTAGCAGGTCTGCTTGAGGGTATTTGGGATGGCATTAAGAACATCGGTAAATGGATTAAGGAGAACGTATTTGACCCGTTCATTGACGGATTCAAAGAGTGCTTCGGTATTCACTCTCCTTCTACAGTAATGAAGGAGATGGGCGGTTATGTTGTCGAAGGTTTCTTACAGGGACTTAATAAGTTCAGCGAAATTGCAGGTAAGGTTAAGGAATGGGCAGGCAAGGTCATTGAGTGGTTCACGAAGGGTGAGGACGGCAAGGGTATTGTTGAGCATTTCAAGGAAACAGGCGGCAATATCGTAAGCGGCTTCAAAGACAAAGTTGGCGGTACTTATACCACGGTTAAGTCTAACGTGACCACTTGGGCAGGCAAAGTGAAAGACTGGTTCAGCAACAACTCTTTTGGTGGAGTGAACAGCGACACTTTCAGTACTTTTGCGAACAACACGATTGAAGGTTTCCGAACCAAAGTCGGTAGTGCCTACACCAATACCAAAACGAACGTGACTACCTGGGCAAGTAAGGTCAAGGAATGGTTCACCAATAGTTCCTTCGGTGGCGTAAACTCCACGAACTTCCAGACGTTTGCCGGGAATGTCATTGAGGGCTTCCGTACAAAGGTAGGCTCCACCTACACCACTACGAAGTCCAACATGATTACCTGGGCTACGAATGTGAAGGAGTGGTTTACGAACAGCGGCTTCGGCGGTGTGAACTCTACAAACTTCCAGACCTTTGCGAATAATGTGGTGACTGGGTTTAAGGATAAGATTGGTTCTGCGTATGTGAATACAAAGAGCAATATAACCACCTGGGCAACCAATGTGAAGAACTGGTTCTCTGGTATCGCTTCCGCTTCTGCATTCTCTGGATTTGCAACCAGTGTAGTTGATGGATTCAAGAACAGAATCGGCGGGTACTATACTACGGCACAGGGTAACATGAGTACCTTCGGTAGCAGCGTGAAGAGTTGGTTCACAGCACATTGCTCCTACAACGGTTTCTACAATGTAGCTTCTGACGTAGTGAGTGGTTTTAAGAACGGTATCGGTGAATTGTACCATACTTGCAAAAGCACAATCTCTTCCTGGGGTAGTTCAATCATTTCTTGGTTCAAGGATAAGTTGGACGTAAACTCCCCGTCTAAGGTCTTTTATGAGATTGGTGGTTTTGCCGTTGCAGGTTTCAACAATGCGATTGCCCAGGTTGGTAAGAGTACGAAATCTGTAGTCGGCACATGGGCTGATTCCTTCACGAATTTCAGTCCGACAATGGCACTGGCAGTTGATACTTCTGCTTTGAAATATTATGACTCTGCCGCATTCTCCCGGTCTATTTCTTCTAACGTACAGAGCAGCACGGAGGTTTCCGCAATGGGCTTCCGTGAAGCCATGGAGGATTTCTACCATGAGTACGTTGAACCGACCATGGTTCAGATGGCTGATGATATGCGTAGGCAGGCTGATAAGGAAGAGAAAACCGTGGTGCAGGTTGGTAACCGTGTGGTGACTGACGCTGTGACCACTCAGAAGAAAGCCAATGGTTATAGTTTTACAGGATAAGGAGGTAATGTGTAATGGCTTATCTGGCAATCAACGGTTATGCGTTACCTCCCTGCAAGAGAGGTGTCACCCCTACGGTGACCACTCTTGTAGACTCCGGGCGTAACGCAAACGGTACGGTGGTGGGTCAGCGTATCGGACGTGATCAGTATAAGATTGACAATCTGGAATGGTCATGGCTCACTGCCCAACAGTGGTCAAAGATATTGAGTATCCTTAATAACTTCTTTGTAAATGTAACTTTTATCGACCCTGTAAGTAATGCACCTAAGACCATCAAAATGTACTGCGGTAACCGAACGGCTGAACCCTACTGGGTAGATGAGGACGGTCACCCGACACACTACAGGAATTGCAAGGTGAATCTGATTGACGTAGGAGAGTGATTTTATGCAAAAGGTATCCAAAGAGTATAAGGCAAGCATGAAAGACTCCCTCCGTAAGAGAGCATACATAATGATTTCTTTCGGAGTTGTCAACCAGGAAGCGCAGGTGAAAGCCAGAGTAGACAACGGAGAGTTTGCCTACTTCTCCAACTCGGGCAACCTGTTCAATGAGGGAACTGACGATGTGGTGTACGCCACTCTGGAAGAGAACTTTACCAGGGTTGACGGTTCCATGTATTTTCTCCCGCGGAACAAGCCGGGGGCAATGTTCTACAACACAGGGTTGGTAGGAAAGAACCTAGTATCAGACGGACTGTATGAAGTGACCATAAACCTTCATGCGGCTCCGACTGATTTCAGAGGTATCACGATTAACTTCGGTGAGAACTATCCTACTGATTTCGATTTTGTCACGAATACCGGGCAAAAGGTTGAGTTCCGGGATAATGACAAAGCTGTTTTTACTACGGAGGAAGTGCTTGAGAATGTAACCACACTGACTCTGGTAATTCATAAAATGAAGAACCTCCGAAGCAGGCTGCGTATTTACTCCTTCCGTTTCGGTTACGGACTGGTGTACTACAACGATTCTGTTATGAGTTCTTCGCTTGAGAGTTATGTCAGTCCGATTGGTGCTGACATTCCTCAGATTGATTTCTCAGTAACGCTGAAAAACTATGACAAGTATTTCAACGTGGACAACCCGAAGTCGGCTATCAACTTCCTGGAAACGGGACAGGAGATGGACATTTACTATGGGTATCAGCTTCCGAACTCTGATGAAATCGAATGGGTCAGAGGAAATCACCTGCTCTGTTCAGAGTGGGAGTCTGATGACTATACGGCAACAATCCGTTGCCAGGACGTGTTCCGCAACATGGACACGGAGTATTACAAAGGACTGTATGCCCCGAACGGCAAAAGCTACTATGACCTGGCGATTGAGGTTCTGAAAGCTGCCGGGGAGAAAGACTACTATGTTGACCCACGGCTCAAAAAGCTGTACACGAAGAATCCTATCCCCCGTGTTTCCTGCAAGGAAGCATTACAGATTATAGCCAATGCCTGCCGCTGTGTTCTGTCACAGTCCAGAGTCGGTACGATTCAGATTAAATCCTCTTTCGTCCCGGAAGCTGTGGCAAGCAGCAATGGTGAAACCGATTACTCCCACGTTGCGAAGATTTTGACGGATGACACCAAAGATGAGTACGCAACACTGGCAAGTAACTACACCACGGCAGATGGGACAATGTTCTTCCTGCCACGGGCGGCAAGTAAGAGGACGCTGAACACAGGCTTTATTTCAGAACAGCAGTCTGACGCTGACGGTAAGTTCACCACAAACCCTGTGGTGACCATCGTGCAGGAAGCCGCCTGTATGTACTACGGTGTGAAGTTCGTGTTCGGTAATGCCCTTCCTTCGGGAATGGTCATTCGTACCTACAACAATAACGAACTGGTTACGGAGTATGAAGTGGAGGAAGAAATTACAAAGACCCTGGTTATCCTTCGGGACTTTGACGATTTCGACACCATGAAGATTGAGTTCACGGGAACGGCAGAGCCGTACAACCGTATTGTGCTTAACAACTTCGCTTTCGGTGATGTGACTGACTTCACCATGGAGCGGCAGGACATGACTTCTTCTTCTCCGAAAGCTATTAAGCAGGAGTTGGTCAAAGAGGTCATCGTACCTTGCTACAGTTATCAGCCGGGTAATGCCGAAGAGAGTCTTGTCAGTGAAGATATTACCGTGAAGTCTGGTGATGTGGAAACCTTCTATGTGGGCGAACCGTCCTACAACTTCCGGGCAACACTGGACGAAAGTGCCAGTGGTGTGAGTATCACTGCATGGGGCAACTACTATGTAACGGTCAAGTTCTCTAAGACAGGAACCTTTCGTCTGGAAATCCTGGGCTATCGGTACAAAATCGTGGAGAGATATGCCGTGAAGTCACTGAACAGTAGAGGTAAGTCTGTAAAATGGGCGAACCCGCTTATCAGTGATATGGCGATTGCTACGGAACTGGCTGAATGGATTGGTAACTATTATACCGCAGGTATTGAGTATGAGTACGATACCAGAGGTAACCCAGAGATTGACGCAAACGATATTGTGTACCAGGAGAATGAGTTCCATGACGGAATGAAGGTAAATATCTATCGGTACACAATTAACTTTGACCAGGCGTTCAGCGGCAAGGTGACCGCAAGACGTGTATCCCGTTAGGAGGTGACGGAAGATGGAATGGCAAACACCTAAAACAGATTGGCACGGAAGTACAAATTCAGAGGGTGTTTATACAGGTGACAGATTCAATGCTTTGGATTTCAACCGTATCAAGAACAATCTGATGTTCCTCCGGGACATGGCAATCAAGCTGTACAAGGAGTTCTCCCTTGTAAGCCTGGGTGATGACAGAGTACCAGGTGATTACTTCTACGCTGATGAAATCAATCAGCTTGAAGAAAATTTGGAAACCCTCAACACCAACACTCTCAGAATGTCCTACGGGTCTGCACCCGTTTATAACGATAACGGTACTACGATGGATTTCAATGAACTGAATCGTTTGGAGGGTGCAACTTTAGACCTGTATGACAGACTCACGAATGAGAGTGAAGGAAGGAGGATGTTTGTATGGAATTTCGGAATGAGGGGAGGGGACTTGTAAATGGCATGGGAACTTTTACCTGTTGATTATACGGACGCTGTGTGGGCGGGTTTGAAGCGATATAACCAGGTTAGCAACGAAGATGGTTCAGTATCCTTCCAGGACATTACGGCTTATACCGGGAAAGAGAAATCTTTCTTCGGTGCGAAAAACGCTAACCGTATGAACGAAGCCCTCAACACCATTATGAGCATGGTGGAAAATGGCACAGACTTGTATACCGCTTTCCAGAATTATTTCGCAGAGCAGAAAACTTTGTTTGAAAAGGAAGCTGATTCCAAAGCAACGGAGTTTGACAACTACACGGATAATTTGGAACAGGAATACAAGGCAAGCATGGCGGCTTTTGAGAGTCAGCAGCAGCAAATTTATAATGCCTGGTTCCAGGCTATGAGAGACCAGCTGAGTAAGGACGCTGCGGGCAACCTGCAACATCAGTGTACCGAACTGGATGAGCGTTTGACTCTGCTTGAGCAGATGACAATGCAGAATGACTTCTCTGCTCCGCTTGCTACAGATGATGAAGCAATCACCTTGATTGTGGATGACCTGGACTATGCGATTCTGGCAGATTGGAAATACAAGGAGGAATAGAAGATGGCAACTATTAGTGTTCAGACAAAAAAGTTTGCAGATCTGGAAGCGATTCTGTCCGCTACGGGTACTGAGCAGATGTTGATTCACGATGGTAACGGCGTGAAGGTCATTACCGTGGAGAATCTTCATAAGGGTTTGCAGACTGACATTGATTCAGTCAGAAATGTACTGGCTGATGGTGCAGCGGCACATAACTGTATTTATCGTGGTAAGTACCTGGGTACTTCTGTTACAGCAGAGCAGTATGCCGCTATTTCAAGTGGTAAGTTCACAGACCTGTATATTGGTGACTACTGGGTTATCGGGGGCGTGATTTATCGTATTGCAGCATTTGATTACTACTATAACTGTGGTGATACTGCTTTTAAGAAGCACCATGTAGTCGTTGTTCCCGATACTTCTCTTTATAAAGCACAGATGAATACCAGTAATGTTACTACAGGTGGTTACACGGGTTCTGCCATGTATAAGTCGAATCTGGCGCAGGCTAAGACTACTATCAAGGCAGCGTTTGGTTCCGCTCATGTTCTTACAAAGAGAGAACTTCTGACCAATGCTGTAAACGGCAACACACCTTCGGGTTGGGCATGGTTCGACTCTGATGTTGAGTTGATGAACGAAGTGCAGGCTTATGGTTCTGTAGCGTGGGGCGCACATGATGGTAACGGTTACAACGTGGCTTCGGGTGACGGTCAGTTCCCGCTCTTCATGTTTGACCGTACTAAGCTGCATAACCTAGAGGACTACTGGCTGAGAGATGTAGCTTCCGCTACTGCCTTCTCCTTTGTCAGCGGCAACGGTAATGCGAACGCCAACGGCGCTTCTCCCTCTTTTGGCGTTCGCCCCGCTTTCTGTATCGGTTAATCTAAAATCTGCACCCCCTTGTGGGGTGCAGTAGAAAGGAACTAATGAAATGTCAGTATTGAAAAGCAAACGGAAACCCTCTCAGTTTGAGGTGTTCCATCATCTCAACAAAGTTAGGAAAGAGGTTACTGATTTGCTGCTCCGTGACGTCGGCTACAGCAAACGAAAGGCAGCACAACGCCTTGAAAAGAAATTCAGCGGGCGAAGCTACGAAGAACTTACTGACGTTGAGAAAAAGATTTATGACCATTTCCGCAAGCAGCAGGAAGCCTTTGATACCTGGTTCATTGAGGATGAGCGGAAAGCTGTAGTTGATTGTCTGAGGTCTATCGGTGAACACGTCTACACTGCGAACAGCATTTACCCCACCTACTATGAAGAGTTGGTAGAGCGGCGTGTTCATCAAGACCTGGCAATCGGTCAGTGCTACCGACTGGTACAGGAACTACAGTATGCAATAGAAACTCTCCCAGTGGATGTCAATTCTTTCTTGAGGTTCGGTGAGGATATTCAAAGAGAGATAGACCTTATCAAAGGTTGGCGTAAATCTGATAACAAGTTCAAAGGGGCAATCTCTGCAAAGATAAGGAGTTTCTGAAAGAGCTGCTTACAGAGATTGTGGAAATCGCACATGACCTGGGTATTACCGTGAACCTTCGGAAAACCAGAATATGCAAACTGTCTGAAATGTGGAGGTTTCTACAGATTCAGTATTCGCTTACTGATACCGGGCGGGTGATTCACAAGATTCATCCGAAGCGGCTTACAGGTATGAGAAGAAAGGCTAAGAAACTGGTACTCATTCTCTCAGAGAAGGATTTCGATGACTGGTTTAGGTCATGGTTCAATGGTCATTGCCACTACATGAGCAAGATACAGAGGTCAAATATGTTAGACCTTTGCAAGAAATTAAAGGAGGAACACTACTATGGTAAAACTGATTTTAGCTGACGGCACGGAACTCAAGGGCTTCAAGCAGAATGGTAACAACTATGTCAGCAAGACTGAGGTTGATGTGTCCGTATTTGAGGACAATCTGCCCACTCTTACGATTGTGGATGGTGACACTCAGATGATCATGCACAACGCTGAACTGATTCAGCAGGTTCAGTATGCTGACGGTTGGTATCTCTGCTTCCGTGAAAAGACTGAGCAGGAAATGCGCTATGCAGAACTCACGGGCAAACTTGAGTACATGGCAATGATGACTGGCGTGGATATGGAGGTGTAAATCATGGCACATAGCAAGAATTATGAGAAGGTAAAGAAGTTCTACAAGATGGGCATTTGGTCTGAAAAGATGGTGTGGAACGCAGTAGGCAAGTGGATTACCCCAGAAGAGTACAAGGAAATTACTAGGGAGGATTACAGCAAGGAGGGCTAAGATTATGAAAGAATGGATTTGTACAGCAATCGGAGTTGCGGGTAGCTTCATGGCTTCCTTGTTTGGCGGTTGGGACGCTGCTCTGGCAACCCTGGTTATCTTCATGGCGATTGACTATGTTACAGGTCTGATTGTCGCAGGTGTGTTTCATAACAGTGGTAAGACTGAGAATGGTGCGCTTGAAAGCCGTGCAGGTTGGAAGGGGCTGTGCCGTAAGGGTGTTTCTCTTCTGGTGGTTCTGGTTGCCTGCCGCCTGGATTTGATTACTGGAACTAATTTTATTCGTGACGCTGTGGTTATTGCAGTCGTGGCAAACGAAACTATCTCTATCGTGGAGAACGCAGGACTTATGGGTATCAACATTCCCCCGGCTATTACCGCCGCAATCGAAGTACTCAAGAAGAAGTCCGATACCTACAACGGCACAAACTAAGGCGGGAGAGAGGGTTCGCCCTTTCTCCTATAAAGGAGTGATGACCTATGGCTACCCAGGAGTTTATTGACAGTATTACCGGGTACATTAAGAAATATGCTGCTGCTTACAATGTATGCGTGTTCAGCCCAATTATTGCCCAGGCAATTCTTGAAAGTAACAAAGGTACGTCTGAACTGGCAGTCAATGCTCATAACTACTTTGGCTTGAAGTATCGTAAAGGACGCTGCAAGACCTGCGTGGGCATTTATCACAAAGTAGGCAGTGAGCAGAACTCGGATGGAAGTTACACCAGTTCCGCTATGGAATGGTGCAAGTTTGAGAGCATGGAAGATGGTGTCATCGGGTATTTCGATTTCACCAACATTTCTACCTATTCTAACTTGAAGGGTGTGACTGACCCCAGACAGTACCTTGAGAATATCAAAGCTGACGGGTATGCAACTTCTCTGAAATATGTAGACAACCTTATGACTGTCATTGAGAGGTATGACCTTACCCGATATGACAAGGAGGAAATGAAAATGAGTAATAGTTCTCAGGTGTCCTACACCAAAATTTCACCTAACAAAAACAGCCCCCGCAATCATGCGATTGACCGTATTACCCCGCACTGTGTAGTCGGTCAGCTTTCTGCTGAGAGTATCTGCGGTTGCTTCACCAGTCCTTCCTGGCAGGCAAGCTGCAACTATGGTATTGGTTATGACGGCAGAATCTCTCTGTGTGTAGAAGAGAAAGACCGTTCCTGGTGTTCTTCCAGTTCTGTGAATGACCATCGTGCTGTGACCATCGAATGTGCGTCTGACAAGACCCATCCTTACGCTATGACGGACGCTGTGTACGCTTCCCTCATTAACCTCTGCGTGGATATATGCAAGCGTAATGGCAAGAAGAAGCTGCTCTGGTTCGGTGACAAGAACAAGACTCTGGCGTACAGTCCGAAGTCTGATGAGATGGTTCTGACTGTACATAGATGGTTTGCAAACAAGTCTTGCCCTGGTGATTGGCTCTATTCCCGTATGGGTGATCTGGCAGCAAAGGTTACTACCCGTCTTGGCGGCAATACTGCCGAAGAGAAGCCCGCAAGTACCACCACGCTTTACCGTGTCCGCAAGACCTGGGCTGATAGTACTTCCCAGATGGGTGCATTCTCTTCTCTGGCGAATGCGAAAGCCTGTGCAGACAAGAACCCCGACTACAAGGTGTTTGATGGTTCGGGTAATGCTGTGTACCCTGCGGAGAGCAAGCCTGCATTCTCTTCTTATAGAGTGAAGGTTACGGCTTCGGTTCTGAATATCCGTAAGGGTGCAGGTACGAACTACGCACTGGCGGGTGCTATTCGTGACGGTGGAGTTTACACAATCGTGCAGGAAAGCACAGGACAGGGCGCAACAAAGTGGGGTAAGCTGAAATCTGGCGCAGGGTGGATTTCCCTGGGCTACACCACAAAGGTATCATAATCCCAGAATCGCTTCCAGGAATGGGACTTCAATCTACAGTGAAACGTGTGAATTAACAGTTTTCCTGTGATTATTGGATTTGCACTCATACCTGGCGGCAAGGTCACCCAATATCAATGCAAAGTTTGTCATGCACACGGGGATTTCACGCTCCATAAGGGCATTTGCGATACAGCCCGCAAAATAGCTCTTGCCTGTGCCAACGCCGCCCCATAGCAGATAGCCAATGTTGCGCTCTTTCATGGTTTCCCAGTTCTCCACATAGAAATGGGCGTGTTCCATTTGCGGGCACTTGCCGTTGTCGTTCTCAAACGTCCAGCCCTGCATAGCCGGGTCTGTAAAGCCCCGCCGCTTCAACCGCTCGACAGTTTCAAGGTGACTGCGCTGTTTCTCTGCGGCTTCCCGTTCCTCACGCTCTGCCCGCTGGCAGTCACATTCTGCCGGGTGGCGGTCACGCCCCAGCCATGCGGCGGTTTCTTTGGGGAAATAGCCCTCTTTGGGCTTGTGGCACTTCCCGCAGTATAAAAGCCCGTCCTCGCCGGTGTAGTCCTCCGGCTCCGGCGTGGTGTCGGTCATATTCAAAATCATTTCATCAAATCCATTCGTCATAAGCTCTCGCCCTCCTTACAGGTATAATCGGGTATGCCCTTTTTCGGGGCTTTCTTGGCTGCGTCCTCCTGCGCCCACTTGAAAATCGTGGCTGCATGGCTCTTGTATTTCCTCCCGCTGGAAGCGATATGGCAGGATAGGCGGTCAATGTAATACTCCCACTTGCCGGGAAGCTCTGTTTTCAGCCCGTCAAGCTCCGTATCGGAAAGAATGACATTGTGGTATCTGCCATAGGCGGCGGGGGCGGGGTGTCCCGTTTCTAACTCTCTCTCTTTTTCTATTTCTATATCTATCTCTTTCTCTATCTCTATCTCTGGTGGACAAATGTCCGCTCGATATGGTGGACATTTGTCCGCCCCTGTCTGCGGCAGGGCTTTTTGTTCCTGCAAAGCCAGCCGCGCCCTGCGCTTGCGCTCCCCCTCGGTAGAGGACTGGCCGATTAAAAGCTCAATGTTGCTCATGTAGAGTGCGCCGCTTGGCAAAGGCTCCACAAGCCCCAGCTTCATAAAGATTTTCAAAGCTCTCTCTACGGTACCTACCTGCTGGCGGGTAATGGTCGCAATCATCTGGGCGGTGTAGGGGATATTCTCGTCAAGCTGCAATTTCCCGCCGTTTTTCAGCGATTTCAAGTACAGCTTCAAGAGAATGTTGGAATAGATAACGCCGTCCTGCATACTTTCCAGCAGAACGATTGCATCATCGTCAAAATAGCTCTCTTTCAGCTTGAGGTAGTAATATTTGCGGTTATCTGCCATAGGCTGCGTCCTCCTTTTTCCAGCGTTTGGAATAATAGCGAGGGCATAGTATGATAACCGCCCGGAAGCTCTGTTTGCAGTCACGGGTGCAGCCCCGGCATAGGTCGTTGTAAGTGATACGGTTGCGGTGGTTGAGGAAGAAAGACCATTCCAGCCGCCGCTTCTTGCTCATTCTCGGCAATGGTAAGCTCCTTTCTGCCGTTCCTATCGGTGTAGCGGGATAGGGGGCATTTTCTGTATGTTCTCGGTATCATTTTCGGGCTTTTTCTGCCCTGTAAGCCCCGTTTGGAAGTCGGGGAGTATTGCGGTAAGGGTTCATATCATACCTGTATTTTTGTAGGGTTTCGGTATCATTTCGGGGCGGTCTTTAACGCTCCTGTTCACGCTTTTTCTGCTGGCTCGGTGCGCCCCTTAAAATCTGGTCGATATTGCGTCTGACTGTCTGAAGCTCCTGCGCCCGCTGGCGTTTCTCCCGGTAGTCGTTATATCCGGCGTTCTTCTGGACGGTAAGCTGCTCAATCTCCCTTTGCAGGGCTTTGCTGGCTGGCAGCTTGGTTATTCCATGCTCCCGGAAATAACGGGCGGCTGTGTCCGCTATGATAAAATCGCTTTCGTGCTGTTCCCGGTAGGCTCTCCGGGCTTTCTCCGATTTCTGCGCTTTCAGACCGTCACGGGCGGGCTTCGTGCCGATATAGCCCAAAAGGTTGCGCTGCAATTCCTTTTTCTCCCGGATAGCGGCTTCCAGCCCTTTCAGTCCGGCAAGGCTCTCCTGCGTGGCGGTGTTGGCTGCGGAAATGGCAGCGTCCAGCTCGTCCGGGGAAGAAAAGCCATACTGCTGGTAGAGCATGAGGGTAGCCGACATCTGTTTGAGGTTGTGCATGGTCGCCCACTTCTCATAGCCCCGTCCTTTCCCCTCGGCTCGCTTGGCGGCTATGTCTACCATGCGCTGTACAGCGTCATTGTTCGGGGCGTTTTTCGCTTCTTTTTTCGTCCGTAAGCGGTCTTTGATACTGCCGGGGTATTCCGCTATGGCTGCGGGTTTTTCGGCGGCTCTGGCGGCGTTCTGCTCCAAAACGGAGAGGACAGCAGCCCGGTCAAAATCGTCCCCCAGCTTCCGGGCGGTAATTGGCTTCGTCCTGTCCGGCGTGAGGTAACTTAGCCGCCCCCGGCTCTCCTTGACGGTCACACCATGCCGGAGAAGCAGGGCGGCAAACTCATCAAAGCCGGAAGCAGCGGCAAGGGCTTCCCGGATAGTCCGGCGCAGCTTCGCCTTATCCGTTTCAAACTTGGTCTGCCGGGGCGCGATACCGTCCGCAGCAATAGGGGCGTTGGCTCTGTCAAGGGCAGCCTGTCCTTTCTTCTGCGCCCAATACTCACGCTCGGTAATGCGTTCTTTGCTGCCGTTCAAAAGGTCTATCTGGTAAAGCCCCTCGCTGTGGCACATCTCCATGACTTCGGCTTTCAGATAGTTCATAGCTGCGTCCGTACAGCGGTGCTTGCAGCCTGCTTTCCTGTCCGCTGGCCTGTCCATGTGGGGCAGCATGGGAACCTCCGCAATCCGCAGACTGTTAATGACGATATGCACATGGATATTTTCGGTGTGGCTGTGTCCGTCCGGGTGGGTGCAGACAAGGGCCTGGTGTCCGGGGAAATGCTCGGCGCAGAACTTCTCGCCCAGCTCCTGCGCCCGATCAACGGTCAAGCCGTTGTCCGGGCCGTCCCGTGGGTCAAAGCTGATGATGTAGTGGTGGCTCTTTACGTCCTCCCGTTTCTGGTTCTTGCCGTAGCGGAGATTGGAGCGCATACAGGCAACGGCAAAATCCTCCCCGCCACAATTCAGAGAGGATATGCGGTAGTCTACCCTCGGTATGAGCCGCCCGTCTGCGTCAAGGGTGGGCTTCATGGTAAACTCGTCATGCTCGAATGTGAGGTATTTTTCAGCGTCCCCGTAGTTGGCATTTTTAGAGCTGATATGTTTGAGTATCGCCAACGGCTTCACCTACTTTCTGCAAGACTTCAAACTTCAAGGCGGCAAGGTCGGCGGCGGCTCCCCGCACTTCCTTTTCCAGCCCCCGGTAGGGGCTTCCGTATTCGTTCAGGCTCCGGGCAATCTGGTTTAAGTTGCCGCCGATTTTCCCGTACTCTGCCGTGAGCTTGGAGAGGGCGGCAAGCAGCCCGTCATTGACCGGGGAAACGGTGACAATGGGGCGTATGGTCGCTTTCCGTATGGCTTGCCGGATAAACTCGGACTGGCTGATTTCATAAGCCGCCAGCCGCCCGGTGAAGTCGGCGTATTCTTCATCGGTCATGCGGGTCTTTACCACATGACGGCGGTGGGGCGTATTGTATTTCTTTCGCATGGTCTGTGACCTCCTTTCTCGCCCGACAGGGCGCATAGCAGGGTTTGGGGAAGGCACTCCCCAACAAGATTCCCGCAGGGGCAAAAATAAGCGGAGAGCGAATTTTGGCACCTCGGTAGAATCTTGCTCTGAAAAACTCCGGCGTTCCCCGGCTCCCGTCCTTTCCGCTAACAAAACGTTTCAAAAGGGCTTTGCTACCCGCTATTCCGGCTTATCTTGAAAATTTTCCTTTCACTACCTACAACACCACGCAAAGCAAAATGGACGGAGATTTTTAGAATTTCCCCTCTATTCCCTACAACACCACGCAAGCCGGAATAGGCGGACAATGGCAGTATTTTTTTCTTTGATACCCTCTACGGATAAGTAAGGGATTTTGCCAACTGCGGCGGCTATTTTCCCTTTTGTTTTTTCATACTGGGGATTTTCAAAAATGCCAAACAGGAACGAAAAAAAGCAGCAAATCTGTTGAATAGATTTACTGCTTTCTGGTTGCCGGCGAAGCGGCGGTTATTCAGTTGTAGGCGGTAGGGCTATCTCCCAAAGCGGAACTTGAAAATAGCTGTGAGAAGCGTCTGGGTGATGTAGTCCTCTGTATCTTGGTCTACCCGTCCATTCACACGGGCGGCACATTGTATGCGGCGGCGGTAATACTGCAATACAGTTCCCACCGCTTCCGGCTCCCCGCTGGCGGCTTGGACGATTGTTTCATAGGGGAGAAGCCTATTATTTCTCATATGCCATTCCCTCCATTTCCGCTTGGAGCTGCCGTAGGGCTTTTCGGATATGGTAGCCCGCTGTGCTGCGGCTGCGCCCGTACTGTCTGCCAATTTCGTGCTGTGGAATACGCTTGAAAAAGGACAGGTAAATCATTTCCCGCTCCCGTTCGTCCAGCCGTGACAGGGCTTCCGCAAGTAAACCGCTGCTGAAAATGACCGTATCGCCGCAAAGGGTAAGTATGTATTCCTCGTCCGGCTCCGGGGCTTGGAAATATTCATCTGTCGTGCCTAAAGGGTAGTGCTTTTCGTCTGTGAGGTATTCAAGGGATATTTCTCTTTTGTGCTTCCTGCTCCGTGTCCTCGCTGCGTTGATCGTTGCATTTCGGATAACGACTTTGCAAAAGGCATGGAAAGTGTACTCGATATGTTCCCGATATTCTTCTGTACAGGTCATGGAAAATCCCCCTTTCCTCCCAAAAGGGCTGTGGCTGGTTAGTAGTTGCTTTTTATGATAGTAAGGGGCGGCAGCACTTTAGGCTGTCGCTCCTTGACTGCCTAACTGCAAAACCGGGCGGGGCTGTCAACGGCGGGCGAAGCCCGTTCATCTTGACCGTTGACTGGCTCGGCCGGGTTTGCTATTTATCCGGCAAACTTGAATTTATTTTAAGCTATCACGTTTTACCTTTTTAAGCCTTACTATCATTACCATAGGAATTTCTTTATTGTTTTTGAAACATTCTTCATAAAATCCATCAATGACAAATCCAGCTCTGAAACAAAGGTTAAAAATATCTTGTATGGAACGATGATAATAAATCTGCTCCTCCGGCTGCCCTTCGATCGCTATATCATAGTAACTGTGCGGTGTCATATATTTTTCAGTCAATGTGATAAAACAAGGGTGCTGCGTTGCAAAGACAAAAATCCCGTTTTCCTCCAATAGTTCATAAACAGCCATAAAAAGCGGTTCAATATCCGTAATATCCATAATTGCCATATTAGAAACTGCTTTCGTAAAGGCTCGATTTCTTTTTAATCCTAATAAGCTTTCTCTATTGGTCGCATCCGCTACGCAAAACTCAATTTGTTTTGCATATTGTGATCGCCGTCTTTTAGCCAATTCTATCATTTTTTTGCTGTAATCAAAAGCGACGACCGAAGCGCCTCTCTGTGCAAGATACGAAGAATAATTTCCATTGCCGCACGCAATATCCAAAATGTAATCCGAAGGATCAGGAGAGAGAAGTTCCGTTACTTTGGGACGTACTACCTCTCTGTGAAATTCATTGGATTCGTCACCCATTGCATCATCCCAAAATTGTGCGTTTTTCTCCCAGATCTTTTTGCTTTCCTCTGTTCCCATGTTCTCTCCCACTCCCAAAATTTGCCTTTTTGCTTCCATTAAATCTTCCTTACTATATTCCATTGTTACCCTCCATAACTTCTGATTGTTGCCGTCTTGACTATTATGTATCTTTTCTTTCCAAAATGGTATAGGCTTTTATTTTTATAATGCTGCAAAACTTTTCTTCTGTAAGGTATTCAAAGGATATTTCCCTTTGCCGCCGCTATTGGAAAGCCAAAAGCAGCGGCTTTTTTACGCGATATGACCGAAAAGACTAGAAAGCAGGATATGTCATCATTTGTCATTTCTTCTCAATGTAATAACTGCATGGCATATCAAGCCAAATACAAGAGAAAAACAGCCACCGCCAAATAGTGATGCTCCCCACCCTGCACCCGACATTGTCATAAAACCGCCAACAAAGAAAATACCAATGCCAAGAAATATCCCGACACCATAAAAAAGTCCAATTGCCATATCATACTTATTAAATTGTCGTTTCTCTTTTTTTCACATGTTTCCATTTTTGTTATTACCTCCTTCGCAAAATCGTCCATGTGGACTCCAAAAAGAAAACAAATTTTTTTCAACGTATTTAAATCGGGTTCATTAACATCTCTCTCCCAATTCGATAGCGCCTGCCGGGTAACATTCAATTTCCCAGCCAGTTCTTCCTGTGTCATTCCCGATTGTGTTCGCAGATGACGTATTTGCTTTCCTGTTGTAATATCCGTCTGTTTCTGGTTCAAAATGGTTCCTCCTCTCTGATGCTGATTTTATCAATGATATTTCGCAATAGCCAGCAATGAACGTTTGCATTGCGCAAGATGTTACATTATCTTCTGAAACATATGCCGGATCTTGTCTAAACGGCTGTTCGGGCGGCGTGGCTGAAACACAGGCTCGCCGGAAGTTTCCTGATACCCTTTTAATTCTGTAATGCAGACACTTCTTCCATTTGTATAAAAATTCAAATCATTTCTATATTCACCAATACAACGGGCAGGGATTTCCCCCTTAAAAATAACTTCATCTTTTTCAAGTCTGGTTGATTCAATGATTGCGCAATACTTTGGTGCGTCATTATAAGCCCGTGAAAGATATTCCTGCGGTGCAAAAAGGGTAAAGGAAAGGTATGGTTCCAACAGTTGTGTTCCTGCTTTTTTCAATGCCTGCCCCAACACGACAGGCGCAAGAAAACGAAAATCAGCGGGGGTGCTGACCGGGCTGTAATAAACTCCATAATCAAAACAAATTTGGCAGTCTGTCACTCCCCAGCCATATAAGCCCTGCTCCATTCCATAACGCACACCCTCCATGACGGCATTTTGAAAACTTTGGTTTAAATAGCCGAGAGATACCTCGCTTTTATATTGTGTTCCGCTTCCAACAGGAAGCGGTGTTACAGTCAAACCAATAGATGCCCAAAACGGATTCGGCGGCACTTCAATATGAATCGTGTAGCTCGCTTTTTTTTGCGGTCTTTCCAGATAAATAACCGAAGGCTCTTTCATAGCCACGCCCACATGATATTTTTCTTCTAATAGCGAACAAATAACTTCTAACTGTACTTTTCCCAAAAAAGATAATATAATCTCATGTGTAACAGTATCAATGTCAAAATGCAAAAGAGGGTCTGTATCAGCAATCTCTGTGAGGGCATTTAACAGGGCTTCCCTTTGCTCCGGCTTTTGCGGCTCTACCGTTGTCCGAAGTAATGGCATGGGATTATCAATCCGTGTTTTGTGAGGCAGGAGTTTTTCATTTCCCAGAATGTCGTTCAGTTTCAAAGTATCATCAGCTAAAATAACAATTTCTCCCGGACAGGCATGGTCAACCGGGACGATTTCACCATTTGACGGAATACACATTTCTGTAATCTTTATTTTTTCCTTTTTTGACAGCAGCAGGGTATCCCGTAAATGGAGCGTCCCATGATACAGGCGTAAATAAGAAAGCCGTTTTTTCCGCTCTGTATACTCAACCTTAAAAACATATCCACATAATTCAGACTGAATATCGTCTGTTTCTGTAATGAAAGTTTCTGTAATCGCTTCAATCAGTTTTTCTGTTCCTAAATTGTCTTTTGCACTCCCATGATAAACAGGAAACAAAGAGCAGCATCTGGTTCTTTTGCACTTTTCATATTGTAATTCCTGTATATCCAAAGAATCCTCTGCAACATATCGTTCTAATAGTTCATCGCTTCCGGAAATAATCATATCCCATTTGTCCAAATCAGAAATATCGGTCATGGTTATCTTTGGCGACAGGGAAACCTCCTGCATGACAATCATATCACTGGTAAGTTTATCTTTAATGCTTTGGTAAACACGCCGCAGGTCGATCCCATTTTGGTCTATCTTATTTATAAAGATAATTGTCGGAATGTCCATTTTCTGAAGCGCATGGAATAATATACGGGTTTGTGCCTGTACGCCGTCTTTTGCCGAAATGACTAAAACAGCTCCGTCAAGGACAGATAAAGAGCGGTATGCTTCGGTTAAAAAATCCATATGACCGGGAGTGTCCACGATATTGATTTTATAATCATTCCAGCAAAAAGAAGTAACCGCTGTCTGAATGGTAATTCCGCGCTGCCGTTCCAAAATCATAGTGTCTGTTCTTGTAGTTCCTTTATCCACGTTTCCTTGTTCCGCAATCGCTCCACTGGTGTACAGCAGGCTTTCCGTCAATGTTGTTTTTCCTGCGTCTACATGGGCGAGAATTCCAATATTGATTATTTTCATGTGATTGTCCTCCTTTTACAGCCCCAAAAGGGCATAAAAATCCCCAGCAGTAAAATACTTTTACCACTGGGGATTATAATTTGCGGACATACACATATACAGCATACACCTGTTTGTGATTGCTGTTTTTCGGATATGTCAAAATTGATAAGGCAAAAGTATTCTTAAATTGGGTACAAAAAACCAAGCCCCCACAAAAGGGACTATCATAATCCTTTGTTCCCACTATTTGATTATAGTTTTATTTAAGAATACCTTGCCGCATATTTTTTACTCCTTTTTTGGAATGATGCTATTATATCACATTAGTTTTAGGAAAGAAAGTACCTAAAAGAAATTTTTCTTCCCCTTATATGTAACAATCATACCGACTTTCTGGCGTTCAGAATGGTTTCTGCTGTCTGCTGTGGTGTTTGGTTGGAATTGTCCAGCCAAAAGCCGATCCGTGGTGTTGTCTGCATAAATGTATCGTATAAGGTTTCAACCGTAAAGCCGGAATAGCCTGTTTTCTCCCTGTATCGTTCCCTTCCTTTTATTGTTTCCACATCTGGACAAAGAACGACAACCTCAACAGGGTATTTATGCGGCACAAAAAATATGTACATGTAACTAATTCAACACATTTATAATTTGAATAGGGACATTATAGCATTTACTAAATACAAATTCAATGTATACGGAAATAAAGATATAAGGAGTGGGAAGGATTCCGCCGTAGTCGGCATTGTAGGAAAATCCAAAAGTTTAGATTTTCCCACAATGCTTATCTTTTGGTCTTTGGTTCGGAATAGTGTAGTGCTGGCGGTCTATCTCTTGTTTTCGGTTGCTTGCTTCCTTACCGTACATGAGCATTGGAAGCAGGGTTGTCCTGGCCGTAACCTTCCAGAAGGTTGATAACGCCCCAGATACCAAGACCTGCGCCCAGAGCCACCACGAGAGTCTGCAAAACACCAACTGCGCTGTTGAAAAATTCCATAAAATAATCCTCCTAAAAAATGTTTTTGATTTTGGGTTAAGTTGTTGCGTCAATTTCGTACACATCGAAGGTGTCCGTGGGTTTTACCACGGCACGCTGCTTCTTCATGTACCGTTCCATGTCAAAGACATTTTTAGGGTCGGCGTCGGCCGTGTATCTGTAATTCGGGTGTCGGATGAGGTCGTACTTGTCCGAAAGGAACGGGCGCACGCCTCGCAGCATGAAGATACACTTGCCGCCGTCCATCACTGCCAATTCGTCCTGGGTCATCAACTCCTTTCCTAATTTCTGATAACTGAGGCCGTGGGAAACCTGGCTGCCCCGGTTTTCAGACTGGTTATAGAGATCAATGGTCTCTTTTCCCAGCAGCTCCGAAATTTCCTTGAGCGTGGATTTCTCCTTGCCTCCCAAAAACAAGGTGCTGTCACAGTTTCCGACGATGGTATCTGCCGCGTCCTTGTAGATGGTCTTTAACTGACTCTGCGACTGCAAAATAATAGAAGCCGATATCTCACGGCTTCGGATGGTAGCAATTAGCTTATCGAAGTTCGGTATCTGGCCGATGTTGGCAAACTCGTCCAAGATCAGACGGACATGGACGGGCAGCCGCCCACCGTAGAAGTCATCCGCCTTGTCGCAGAGCAGATTGAAAAGCTGACTATACATGAGGGCAGCCACGAAATTGAAAGTGCTGTCCGTATCCGAAAGGATTACAAACAGCGCCGTCTTTTGGTCGCCCAGGGTATCCAGTTCCAGTTCGTCATATTCCATCAGGTCCCGCAGCTCCTTGATGTCGAAGGGAGCAAGCCGGGCACCGCAGGAAATCAAGATACTTTTGAGTGTCTTGCCCGCCGCCATTTTGAATTTGCGGTACTGCTTGACGGCGAAGTGGTCCGGCTCCCGTTCCTCCAGTTGAGAAAAGAGTAGGTCCACCGGGCTTTGATAAGTCTCGTCATCTTCTCTGGCTTCACTGGCATTGATAAGGTTCAGAAGTGTGATGAAGTTCTTTTCTTCCTCCGTGGCCTCGTACCAGATGTAGCCGATCAGTGCGGAATAATAGAGGCGTTCCGCTTTGACCCAGAAATCTTCGGAAGATTTTTCGCCTTCGCCCTTCGTGTTCATAATCAGGGCGTTCACCAGCTTTAAGATATCCTTCTCTGACCGAATGTAGGCCAACGGGTTGTATTTCATGGATTTTCGGAAGTTTATCAGGTTGAGGCACTTGATACGGTATTTCTTCCGTTCCAGGAAAGTGCCGATCTCCGGCAGCAAGGTCCCTTTTGGAAAGATTTGTCAAGGACATAAACAAAATTTCTTTGACAAATTTATATCTTCTCTGTTTCTCTCTTGATTAGCTTTAGTATTTTATCCTTGTATGTTTCCCCTGTACCTTGCTTAAAATGTAGGTTTACAGTATATTTTGTCTTTCCAATATCCATGATCAACTGTTTATGTGGTGGTACTTGTATTTTTCTTTTTTCTTCTTCCATGTATCCTCCTTTCCATTTTTAGGCAAATAAAAAACAGTAAACCTTTTTTGATTTACTGCCTTCGTGTTAGCTTTTATTGACTTGTTAGTTTAGCAAGCTAAAAATATCCTACCTGCAATACTCTTTTATCTTATCTGCATATTCAGTCGAAAGATTCTTTGAATAAATTTTTTCATTTTTTGAATTTCTGACTTCTTTCCAAAGAATAGAGGCTACTTTTAATTTGTTCGAATATTTGCAACTATTTTTGTCTGCACAGAAATCCTTTAAAAATTGGTTCCATTGACAAACTGAATTATCATACTTCGCATAATTTGATTTTCCATAATAAACTTTTAGCATATCTTGAATTGTAAAACTCAAATCATTTTCTCTTTTTACTTTTCTCCAAGCAGTAGCCATATCAGCAGTAAATTTAAATGGCGAAACATCTGTTAAAATTGAGAAATACTCTCTGAAATGTGTGTTAAAGGAGAACCCGCATTCAAGTAATGGTAATAGTTTCTACTTGTTTCTTTTCATTTTTTATTGATGACTTTTTAATCAAACCAACCTTAATATCATATTCCTGTTCGTCAAGTCATGTCGTTCCTCTCTTCCACATATCTCCATGTGAAATTTCAGGATCGCTATGAAATTCGTCGACAACTACGCTATTTAGGAACTTTCACCCCAGTATTGGAACTTGCCCGTTATACAAAAAATTTTGATACTAATAATTTAGTTAATATCAAAATTTTAAATACCATTATATTTTAAAAAAACAATTAATACTAAACTTATAAAAATAGCACTAATAAAAGCTATCCAAAAAATAAATTTATCTACTTTAAACTTAGATTTAAATTTTTTTAAAGCTAAATTATATATTCCCACGCCCAATACACCACCTAATGTATTATTAATTATATCAGTTATATCAAATACTCCAATTGACAATGCGTACTGTAAAAACTCTATAGCTAAACTAAAGAAAAATACAAAAAGAATACTTTTTAAATTGTTTTTACGAAATAAAATAGATCTAATCATAATTCCCAAAGGTAAAAAAATGAGTATATTTGATACCATCTCATCAAAAATAACTTTAATATTAACTGTATTGTCATAATAAAATGGTAGTAAATTTATTTGTCGCTCAATCAATAAATTATTGATTGAAAATGTCATTTTAAATACTACAATAAAGATTAACCAAATTATATAGTATACAGTTAGCACTTTCATCCCAACTGAAATATATTGATTTTTCAATTTCATAATTAATTCCCCTTCAATCTATTAAAGTCACTTAAATTCCTTATTATACATTAACTTATATCTATTACAGTTTTCAATTAAATCATCGTGACTCCCATCACCTACTATTTTTCCATTATCCATCACAATAATTCTATCAGAATTCATCGCACATCTTATCCTATGGGTGATATATATAATAATCTTATCATTCAAATTATTTAAAATATTATCAAATATGATTTTTTCAGAAATTATGTCTAATGACGAGCTTGGCTCATCAAATAACAATAGACTTGATTTTCTATACATAGTTCGTGCTATTGCAATTTTTTGCCATTGTCCGCCTGAAAGTTCTTCACGATACCAATAGTATTTATTAAACTCATCAAACGATGTAATTTTGTCAAACTCAGGTCTACTTTCTATCAATATTCTATCTCCTAAAACCAATTTGCTTTTTCATCTCTAAATAATGGTGTTTCACTCTCTTTGTAAGGATTGTAGTTGTTACAATTACAACCAAACTCTTTCAATGCTTTTATCTTATTATCGGCTGTCCAAACAATCAAAGAGATACCGTCAAATTCTTCAACTTTCCCCTCATTCATTTTATTTTTGAAGTGCCATTCTACAATAGTTTGATTATCCTTATGAAAAAATTGCTTTATATCCCACGCAAGAACTTTTCCTCTTGTATTCCACTCATTAAACCAGTGCTTTACTGTTTGCCGATTTTCATACTTAGGACACCAACTCTCAATATAAATCACATCATCTGAAAAAATATCATCTATTCCTAAGTTTTTTTGTGTAAGCCACATATCAAACCATAAACGAATGATTTTCTCTCTTTCATCCATGAATTTAAACACCTCCAAAATCAAATACTTATTTAATATTATACCATTTTTTCACTCAATTTTATAGGTCTAACTCGTTCCTCTTTACCTGTGTTAGTCCTCTGTTTTCTTGTAGTAATTTCTCTATACAGCTTCTAACACTTTCAGCTTGTTTAACTTCCTCTCGTATTTCTAATATTTGATTGTATAGGCTCTTTTTCTCTTTCTTCAAAGTGCTAGCCTCTGATTTCCACTTGGATATATTTAAGGTCTTACTTTCACCTAAATGCTCTTTCAGATATTTCTTGGCACTCTCAAATAGAATAATCTCTGCAGTATGCTCATTATAAAAATCTTCCTGTTTGCTTTTCTTTAATTTGGTATAGGCTTTGTAGATATCTTTATGTTTCAAATATTTCTCGGCTTGGTCGATAAGCTGTGTTTTATCATCAATTCTTTTTTCAGTGTCTTTGATAGCTTTTGTGGTCTTGTAATTCTTATCTCTTAAAGTAACTATGCTTTCTTTCAGTTCAGATATGGAAGTGATGTTTTTATCTTTAAGAAGCTGATAACTCTCAATATATTTCTCTAAGTCTGCATTATTGCTATCTGCGTTTTGATTGATAAGATTTTCAAAAATGGATAGTAGATTTTCTTTTGGTGGGATGGTGGATTTTATGTTTTCTGTTTCTGCTGTTTCTTCTTTTCCAATTCCTCTTATCCAATTTAACAAGGCTTTTATTCTTCTTGAAATTTCTCTTAAAATCGCATTTTGATGTTTGATTTCTCGGTTAATATTTCCTCTGTCTGTAGCTATGCCTTTCTTCTCCATTTGTGTTGCTGATACTCCTAAATGAGTGGTCGGTATTTGCTCTATTCCTTGTCTTTGATAGGAACGATGGTCTACTTTTTCCTGTATGCTGTTTTCTTCAAGATATTTATTTGTAATGTCTGCCCATGCTTTTCGCCACTCTTCCGCTTTTTCTTGCTCATTCCAATCGGTTGTATTGATTTTTCTTGTTTTGTAATTGCCGTTTTTGAGTTTTATCTTTTCTCCGTTTTTATCAAGGATATATTCTTTTTTTGATTTTGCTCCCCATGTTTTATCTTCGTTTAACGGTCGCATGGTAAGTAAGATATGTGCGTGTGGGTTTCCGTCATTTTTATCGTGCAAAGCAACATCGGCACACATACCGACTTTCACAAAATTTTCTTTTACATATTTCCTTACAAGCTCTATCTGTTTTTCTCTACTCAGTTCTTTGGGTAAGGCAATTTCGATTTCTCTTGCAAGCTGTGAGTTTTTACTTTTTTCTATTTTCTCAACACTGTTCCACAAGACAGAACGACTTACAAATTCCTGTGGTGCATTTCGTGGCAATAAAATTTCGGTATGGGCTATTCCGCCTTTCCTTGTAAAGTCGTGGACTATGCCATCATATTCATTTTTTATCTTTTCGCCACTGCGATAGGAAGCTGCCGCAACTGCACTTTTCCCTTTGCCTCTTGAAATAATCTTTATACTGAGATGATATATCGCCATAGCTAAAAACCCCCTTTCGTTTTTCTGATACTTTTATGTGGCGATGGATAAGACTTCCTAAAAAAATCGGATAGTTTTTTATCCGATTTCTTTTTGGAAGTACACACGGGGTAGGAAATTTATTTCCGTAGGGGAGTGTAGCTCCCCTGTATCAGCGTTAGCTGATATGCCCTCTGCTAAGAGCCTTCGGAGAACGCACACACCCTTTAGGGTGTATAAGTGCGCCCTTGTAAACAAGGGACTATTCTTCGATGTCCGTTTCTTCATCTTCTTTTCCTGTATTTTCTACTTCCATCTGTTCTCTTTGCTCTATGATTTTTAAGATTTTTTGATTGACTGCTTCTTTGATATTTGGGAATGTGATTAACTGATAAAATTCATCTTTGGTGAAATCCTTGCTTTCTGTAAAGATACTTTCAAAGACTGCTCCTTTTTCATATATTCTTTTATCTCTCTTTTTTCTTTCTTCTTGTTTCTGTTGACTGATGAGCTTTTTTCTTTTGTTTTGTAACTGCTTAATTTCTTCTTCTGCCATTAAGATTTTTTCATCTATGTTTTTCATTTTCTGTGTTCCTTTCTTTTTAATTTTGAGCAATAAAAAAACAGTAAACCATTTTTTTGATTTACTGTTTCTGAGTTAGTCTTTTTCTAAACTTTGAGTGTTTATTTCATTTATAATTGTATGATTTTATTGGCTATATCCTCTACAAATCGCTTATCGTGTTCTACAAATATGAGTGTAGGCTTTGCTTCTTTTATAATTTCCTCAATCTGTATTCTTGATATTACATCTATATAATTCAGTGGTTCGTCCCAAACAAATATATGAGCTGGCTTTGATAAACTTACAGCAATTAAAACTTTCTTTTTTTGTCCATCGCTATAGTTCTTCATATCCATTTCAAATAATTCTCTTACAAAATCTAATTTCCTAAGAATTGTTTTGCACAATGTTTCATCAACACCTTGCTTATGAATATACTCATTTAGGCTACCTGTTAAATTAGATGTATCTTGAGGAATATACGATATTTTTAAATTACTTGCCGATTTTATTTCACCAATATACTCATGATGTAACTCTAATAAAATTTTAATCAAGGTTGATTTTCCACTACCATTTTGACCATATATAGCCACTATATCGCCTTGTTTTATCTCGAAACTTACATTGCTTAATATCTGTCTCTCTCCATAGCATGATGATAAATTGCTAACCGATATTAGAGGATTTTTATGATGATGTAATGGATGCAATAATAAACTTTCCTTTGTTTCAATATCTTTTAGTAAACTCTGTTTTTCTTCTATTGCCTTGTTTTGTCTATTCTCCAAATTCTTAGATTTTTTCATCATCTTGGCTGATTGATGACCTATATGTCCTTTGTCTGGTTTTACACCTGATACTTTCACACCATTTTTAGTATTTTCAATTTTATCAGACCAAATTTGACTTTGTCTTGCAGCCTCTTTTAATCGTTTAATATCTTTTCTTAATCTCTCATTTTGACTAATTTCAAATTGGTCTTTCATCACTTTGTTTTCATACCATGATGTAAAATTTCCCGATTGGACATCAATAGAATTCCTGTTAATAGAAATAACATGATTGATACAACCATCTAAAAAATCTCTATCATGAGATATAAGCAAAAATCCTTTTTTACTTTTCAGATATTCACTTACAATTTTTCTTCCGTCCATATCTAAATGGTTTGTTGGTTCATCAATAAGTAAAAAGCCATCTTCTCTTGTAAACAAAATAGCTAAAAGGATTTTTGTTTGTTCTCCTTTAGAAAGCGTTTCAAACTCTCTGTAAACAAGGTTCTCATCTACATTTAGCAAATTAAGTTCTCTAAATAATTTCCATTCTTCCTCATCTGATATTAGTTCTTTATATAACTCAATTCCTAATTTTGAAGTATCAATTATATCTGGTGGAAATTTAATAAATTCAACATCCTTGCTTATTTTACCTTGATAAGTTTCTTGATTTAAAAGTAACTTAAATAGAGTTGATTTACCAATTCCATTTCTTCCTATCAATCCTATTTTCCAGTTTGTATCAAAGGAAAACGATACATTTTCAAATATAGGTTTTACATATCCATAATATGAGAAAGTGAGGTTTTCAATTTTAATTGCCGACATAAAAACACCCCCCTCACAATCCTATTTTGTTTAATATTATACCATTTTTAAGCCATTTTTTCTATATCAGCTTTCTGTGGTACTTGACAGTTGCCTATAAAGTTAAAGTAAACATCAACTTGTTGTTTTCTGTCTTTTCCTTTTCTTCCCCCTGTTGCTTCATGGACTACTACTTTTTCTATATATTCATTTATCATCGGTACTGTAAGTTCCTCAATGTCTGTATACTTCTCTATCATCTTTAGGAATTTATCGGTATCAACTTTTCTCTGATGGTAGCTTTCTATTTCTTGCTCAAAATACTGTATTTGTTTTTCTAAGTCTTGTTGCTCCGTATCATATATATTAAATAATCTATCAAAGTGTTTTACAGGAATTTTCCCAAGTGCGTGGTCTTCATACAGCTTTGTAATAAGTGTTGTCAATTCTCCATTTCTTGAGGACAGTTTTTCTAATTTCTCTTTATCCTCTTGATACTTTTCTTCTCTTTTTTCGTCGGATAACTTGTTCATCACTTTTAGAAATTCTTGCTTTTCTTCTTTTGCAAAATCTGTTATTTCCTTTATTGATTTTAAGAGAATTTCATTCACTGTTTTTACTTTAATGTAGTGCATACTGCAACTGCCTTTTCTGTGTCTGTAATGTTGACATACAAAAGAGTAATCACTATCATATTTCTTTTCTTTATGTTCTGCCGGCTCTCTGTAACTTAATTTTCCTCCACAATCTGCACAGATTAAAAGTCCTGTAAGTGGATTTGATGTTGTACCGTACTTCGGACTTCTTCTTACTGTCTTTCTTAGCCTTTGAGCATTATTCCATGTTTCTTCGTCAATGATAGCTTCATGGGTGTTTTTGAAGATAATGAGTTCCTCTTCTTTTGCCTTTCTGCGTTTCTTAGTTTTGTAATCAAGGCATATTGTTTTACCAAGTACAGTGTGTCCCATATATTCTCTTTTTTCTAAGATATAGCCTACTGTGGTCGGTGTCCAAAAATACGGGTCTTCTATTCCTCTTTTCTTGGAGCTATGGTTATTTTCAGGGTAATGTATTTCTGCATAGGCTGATGGGATAAGGACTTTATCTTTGGTTAGTATATCTGCTATCTGTGTTACTCCATATCCCTCTATTACAAGATGGTAAATGCGTTTTACGACCTTTGCACTCTCTTTATCGACAAGTAGCTCCTGTTTGTTCTTAGGGTTTCTAAAATAGCCGTATGGCACACTTGGGGATACTCTTTTACCCTCTTCCATTCTTGCTCTGAAGATAGATTGTATTTTTCTTGATGTATCTCTTGCGTACCATTCGTTCATAATGTTTAGAAATGGGGTAAAGTCGCTTTCTGCTTGTTTCTCACTGTCTATTCCGTTATTGATAGCAATAAACCTTACTCCCTTTTCTTTGAACAGTATTTCGGTGTAAAAGCCTACTTTGAGGTAATCTCTGCCAAACCTACTCATATCTTTTACTATCACAGTAGATACTTTGTTTTCTTCTACTGCTTTTATCATCTTTTGAAATCCCTCTCTATCAAAGGTTGTTCCGCTTACTCCATCGTCTGTATAGTGATAAATATTTACAAAGCCGTTTCTTTTGGCATAGCTTTCAAGTAGCTGCTTTTGATTGGTGATGGAATTGCTCTCTCCTTGCATTTCATCATCACGACTTAAACGCTCATAAAGGGCTGTTTGTCCTGTTCTTTTCATATTTGACATGAGAATTACCTCCTTTCCAAGTTTTTATTATTTTCTCTGTCCTTATAAGGTTAATCCTTTCGGATCGGTGCAGACATAGGACGAATGGGCTTGCAGCAGTGACGGCTTACAGAAGAACCGCGTCTTGCCGCTGCCGGAGCCGCCGATCACCAGAATGTTTTTGTTTCTGGCATACTTCGGCTGTTTTGGACGGCTCGCCATTGTGATCCGCTCCGTCTGTGTCATGGGGATGTTCTGGAAAAAGTCCTTGTCCATGTAGGGAGCGATATCTGCCGCCGTACCCCAGCGGGCAGAACCATACTCGATTCCGTGACGGTACTTCTTAGCGTTCTTGCCTTTCAGGTAGACCGCCATGCGAAGGACCACCGCACCGGTTATGCCGATCAGCAGGTCCGTTGGCTGGAAACTGAGCCACGGGGAGGAAAGTGCTGCCGTGAAACCGTCCCCGATGGAAAGCAGCTTGCCGGAGAGGTCAGAACCGGGCGCAAGCCGGAAAGCCTGTGCCAGCTTATCGAAGGGATACACGAACAGAAGATACGGAAGGTTCAGCAAAAACAGTTTTTTCATGTTCATCTCTGCACGCTCCGATCTTTGACCTTTACTTTCTCCCGGTCAATGGTGCGGTGTTCCGCTTTCTCTGCCGCCCGTTCCTTCGCCTGGGTCAGCCGTTCCCGGATGGAGGGCTTTTCCTCACGGCTCATTTTGCGGCTGGCAAACTCCTGAAATGCCGCTGTGATGGCATCCGCGTCCCGGCTTTTGAAAAAGACCAGGTAACGGGGCTGCTCTGCGGCGGTGTCTTTCTTCAAGGCAAAATCCACATGGTATTTCTTCGCCACACGGGAGAAAGCCTTGATATTCTTGTCACTGATCTCGATATTGGCAAGACCGGCGTTTTGGCTGGTAAGCTGTTTAAGGCTCTGCCTGCCGCGGTAGATTTTTGGCTTCTGGCTTTTCTGAATTTCCTCCAGGAACTTTTTGACGGCCTTTTCAAAGACCTGCTCACTTAGCTTGGCTCCGTCAACAATGAGCGTCACGGCGCCCTGCGTTACTTCCTCCTGCATTTAGCCTCGCCCCCTTTGCCCGTCCCCGTACATATCGTGCTGCACCAGGGAAGAATAGTAGCTGTTGATGGTGGTCGGGGCGTTATACAGCGCCGCCAGAAGGTATTTCTTGATATTGCGGACATAGGTGGTGTTGTCCTTCATGCAGTCCATAACATACTGAACATGGGAACTGTCCAGCTTCATAAACCGGGACTTTACCACCTCCGCCGGATAATCATCTCCGGCAATGCGGATGACTTTGCGGGCAGAACATACGGTGTCCACGATCAGGTCAACGATCTCGTCAAGCTGCTCACGGTCGATATGGCTGTCCTGCACCAGATAGCTGTACTCGATGTTGTCCAAGATCACTTCACGATAACATTCTCTGGCTTCCATCCGATCCGTTCCCATCCTTGCCCCTGCGGGGGTAGGGGGATTTGATTGGATAGGATTTGATAGTTCCGTACTTGATAAATCAGTCTTTGTTTGATTAGTATTTAATTGTGCGGGGTTTTCCGTACACGGTTCCGCCGTATCCGGGATACCCATATCCGGGTTTTCCGTATATGGCTTTGCCGTACCCGGTAAAGGCGTACCTGGGCTTGACGGCGGCTCGCACTGAGGCATTTCGTAAATGACATACTCGGTATCCGTGATCTTGCCTTTTTCATCCCGAAGCTGGGTGCGCCGGATATACCCGTGGGCTTCCAGCTCCTTCAACGCCGCACCGATGCTGTCCACACCTTCCCGGCAGATCGCCGCAAGACCTCTGGTGGTGTAATTCCACTCGTCAGGGAGCGACAACATCATGGACAGCAGCCCCTTGGATTTCAGGGTCAGCGTCCGATCTTTCAAGTGATGGTTCGACATGACCGTATAATCACGGGTCTTTTCAATACGAAAAACAGCCATCTTCGCACCTCCTTCCTGTGAAAATAAAAAGTGTTGATTTTGAGCGGTTTACCCGTCTGTATGCCTCCGTTTTCTCCCGCATGGGAAAACATCCACGCCCTGTTCAGAACGCAAGCCACGGAGGAGGAAACAGAAGATTTTCCGCTGATTTTGATACATTTTGGGGGCGGCTCCCTCTCACGGCCTTTATGGTCATAGTGGAGATCGCCGGAAAGCACCTTCGCATGGTTACGGATTTTGATGTGTCCCTTTTCCTGATTTTCCAAAGCCTTGCTGTATCCGGCGTCAGTCAGGAACAGGCGCATTTTCTCACCCTTCCAGCCAACAGGCGAGTCATGGGTAAGAACATCAAAGACGATCATGTGTCTGGTCGCCGGGTCGAAACGCTCCAAAGCCATAATGTCATGGCCGGATAATTTCTGCGCCCCGGATCGTTGTCTGGCTTCTGCCAGCATTTCCCCGATGGTGTGGGCTTTCTCCGGCAGATGGTATTCGGCCTGCACCTTGCGGATCAAATCCATACACTCCTGATCCGACAGTGGGCGGAGCTTGTCCAGAAGGCCTTCCGCCGTTTCTTTCGTTGCCGGGTTCGGCGCATAGCACCATGTCATGTAAATCTCATTCAGGGCAGCGTTCTGATTGGTACTTTCAATCTGAAACACCATCCTCATTTCTGCTTCTGTCAGTTTCATTGCCAGCCTCCTTCAAAAATGAGTATAAAAAAACGCCATAGGTTTTTTGAGCCTACGGCGTTTCTTGCGATATTCACAATTCCAAACTTTCCAGCCACTCGTCAAAAGATTTCTTGGAGACGCGGATCGCATTGCCTATGCGGACGATCCTGAACTCCTCCTGCTTGACGAGCCGATATGCGGTTGTGCGGCCAATGTTGAGCATGGCCGCAATCTGTTCCACGGTGTATGTGCGCGGTTCCGGCAGTGACTTTTTCTCTTTCTTGTCCATAGTAACCTCCATGTATTTGCCTTGTCATTTTGACTAAGGGAGTGGAGAATGGCAGTAGTAATCGGCTTTGGCTGGGTGTCCTCTTGCTAAGAATTTGCTAATAGGACCACCCAACGGACACATAAAACTGCGTCAGAATAGGTGTTTTGCACCATAAAGTTCGTTTACTACAAGTCATTCTGCGTAAGGGATTATATTGGAAGTTACATCCGAACCGTGTATCACATGGTAAGCCATACTCCTAAGCGTGGGGTCGGAGGTTCAAATCCTCTTATGGACGCCAGCTAACAACGCCGAAAGCCTTTGTTTTCAAGGGTTTTCGGCTTTTCTTATATGAAAAGGTACGAAAAAGCTCTTTCACTGCATGAGATAAAATTCTACTCCAAAATTTGATTTTTGATAACCCCTCCAAAATCGAACGGTTGTTATAAGACAAAATTGCCAGCTAATTTTTAGCAGAAAACGGGCTGTTCTTGCTAATGAAAATGTCCTTCCAGCTAATCAGCCCCAAAATCGTGCCAAAAATCCAGCTAATCAAAAAAGGCGGCTGTTTTGAGTATCATGCAGTTATAGCAGATAAAATTGAATATCGTTATGTACATAGAGCGTCTATTTGCCCCGCATCGGGGATGGATAGGCGCTCTTTTTTTATGCCCACAACCATGGGCAAATACAAGAGATTGAAGGTGTTTTAATTGAGCAAGCCTGTTTATGCCGCAGACAAGCCGAGCGATTGCCATTACTGCTACTACTGGACGAATGGTAGAAAGGGTTGCCGTCTGGGTAGAAATAATTGCTACTACTTAATCTCTTTGCCACCGAAACCCAAATCGGAATGTGATGGCTGTCCTTATGGGCGAGATCACCCGTGCATTGGTTGGTGTACGAAGAAGGTTATGCGTGAAGTGGGGCTTCGTTGATATGGATGCGTATGAACAGGAAAGCCGCTTCTGCTATTTTGCCCGATGTCCTTACGAAAAGACGGATACGACTTTCCGCAGCATTCCGCTGACAACAGAAAGTTTTCCGCAGAAAGAAGGTGGTGAAGCCGTGTGAGTTTTGATTATTTTTACGGTCAGCAATCCGATCTGTTCACATTCTATCGAGTTCCGAAAGTGTTGTTCACGAACGAGAGGTTCTGGAATATTTCTGCCGATGCCAAGATGCTGTATGGGATTTTGCTTGACCGCATGAGCCTGTCCGCCAAGAATGGTTGGATAGATAAAAATGGTCGAGTGTATATCATTTTTACAATCGACGAAGCGAAGATGGCTCTGAACTGTGCTGAACAAAAGGCTATCAAGCTGCTCAGTGAACTTGAGAAGAAAGCAGGATTGATTGAACGCAAGCGCCAGGGTCTGGGAAAACCCAACCTGATCTATGTGAAGAACTTTATCTCTGCTGTGGATTCACAACTCTTGAATTGTGAAAATCACAATTCTGGAACAATGGAAATCACAACTCAAGAACTCCCAAAATCACAATGTAATAATACTGATAAAAATAATACTGAATTTAGTGATACTGATTCTATCTTTCCTTCCGGAAATGGTGGAATGATGGACGAGAATGACCGCTATCAAGAATACTTTGATTATTTCTCGGATCAGCTCAGTATAGATTTGTTGAAGAAGGATTACCCTTACGATTCTGAAATGCTTGATAACATTCTGGAGTTGATCGTTGAAACGGTTTGCACAAAGCGACCGATGATTCGCATTGGTGCAGAGGAGCGTCCGGCAGAAATTGTTCGTAGTCGGTTTATGAAACTGAATGTCGAACACATTCGATATGTTATGGACTGCTTCAAAGAGAACACTACAAAGATAAGAAATATCCGTCAGTATATGCTGACTACGGTATACAATGCGCCGACGACAATAGACACCTACTACGATGCCCTTGTTCGGCACGATATGTCACACGGATATTTGGAAGGAGGATTTAAGAAATTGAAAATGAAGAGAGAGGAAGGAGAGTGACGAAAAATGTCGAAAAAAGCAACCATCATTGCGGTGGTCAATCAGAAAGGAGGAACCGGAAAGACCACCACCACCGAGAATCTGGGCGTTGGCTTGGCTCTTGAAGGAAAAAAGGTACTTCTGGTAGACACCGATCCCCAGGCTTCCCTAACGGTCAGTCTTGGTAATCCATACCCGGATGACCTGTCTCCGACACTTTCCGATTTGATGGGAAAGATTATGATGGAGAAACCCATCGCTCCCGGTGAAGGGATTCTTCATCATCCGGAGGGCGTTGATTTGATGCCAGCAAACATTGAACTGTCTGGTCTGGAGGTCTCTTTGGTAAATGCCATGAGCCGAGAAACCATTCTTCGTCAGTACCTGGATACGGTCAAACAGAACTATGATTACATTCTTCTGGACTGTATGCCGCCGTCTTTGGGTATGCTGACCGTCAATGCGTTGGCAGCTGCCGACAATGTGCTGATACCGGTTCAGGCGGCGTATCTTCCTGCAAAGGGTTTGGAACAGCTGCTTGAAACCGTCAACAAAGTGAAACGGCAGATCAACCCAAAACTGAGGATTGAAGGGATTCTTCTGACGATGGTAGACAACCGAACCAACTATTCCAAAGACATCAGCAATCTGATTCGGGAGAGCTACGGTGGAAAGCTGAAAGTCTACAAGACAGATATTCCCCGTTCTGTCCGTGCAGAGGAAATCAGTGCCGAAGGACACAGTATCTTTCAGCATGATCCGAAAGGAAAAGTGGCGGATGCCTACCGAGTTTTGACGAAGGAGGTGTTAAACAATGCAGAGAAAAGGCGCAAACATCAGCTTGAAGGGGTACGATGATATTTTCTCGACCGAGCAATCCAGAGTCGAATCTCAGCAGGAGCGAGTGCAGGAAATCCCGCTTTCTGAGTTACACCCCTTTGAGGGACATCCGTTCCGAGTGGTAGACGATGAGGAAATGATGAAAACGGCGGAGAGTGTCCGGGATTTTGGTGTTCTCACTCCTGCGATTGTCCGTCCTGACCCCGACGGTGGTTATGAAATCGTTTCTGGTCACAGGCGGCACCGGGCATCGGAGCTTGCGGGTAAGGAAACCATGCCTGCGATTGTTCGTGACCTGGACGATGATGCAGCCATTATTCTGATGGTCGATGCAAATTTGCAGAGAGAAACCATTCTTCTGAGCGAAAGAGCATTTGCCTATAAGATGAAGTTGGATGCGATGAAACATCAGGGCGAACGGACAGATTTAACTTCTGCCCAACTTGGGCAGAAGTCGTGGGCGATGAATCAGGTTGCTGAGCAAAGTGGCGATAGCCGTGTGCAGGTTCAAAGGTATATCCGTCTGAGCGAACTTATCCCTGAACTGTTGGATATGGTGGATACGGGTCAGATCAAATTCAATCCTGCGGTGGAGCTTTCCTATCTGGCAAGTGAAGAACAGCAGGATTTTCTTTCCGCAATGGATTATGCACAAGCAGCTCCTTCCCTTTCGCAAGCACAGCGAATTAAAAAACTCGCACAGGAGGGCGAGTGTACGCTGGATGCAATGTGCGAGATTATGAATGAAATCAAGAAGGGAGAGCTGGACAGAGTAACCTTCAAAACGGATTCGTTGCGAAAATACTTCCCGAAGTCCTATACCAACAAGCAGATGGAGGATAAAATCATTCAGCTTTTGGAGCAATGGCAGAAAAAAAGAGAAAAATCTATGGAAGCGGAAAGCAATTCATTACTGCCGTTACCAAAAACGGAAACTACTTCTATATCATCATTGACCGTGATGATAAGGGCGAGGAAACCGTGCATTTTCTGAATCAGGTGGATGAAGCCGATCTGCTCAAGCTGATGGACGAGGAGGAAGTTGCAGAGTTCACCAAGCCGGTTGAGGAAACAAAGCCGGAAGTAGTTGAAACAGTTCCTGAAATTACAGAACCGGCACCGGAGGAAAAGCCGAAATCCACGAATATGTTCCCGGCGATTCTTACTCTGATTGTGCTTGCCTGTGGCGGTGGATTCTTCGTATTTAAGAAAGTCAAGGAAAAGAAGAAGGAACAGGAAGCGGCAAAGCCTGATCCAGATGCTGATTATGTGGACGATGACGAGGACTATGGGTACGATCCGGAGTTTGAGGACGATGATGCAGATAGCTCCGTTGACGAAGATGATAATGAACCTGTGTAAACAGGATAGGCTTGATGCCTGGGGCAACCTTCGGGTTGCCTTTACATAGTATCTGCTTTCAAAAATTAAAATATTTTGTGTTTTTGAAAGCAACCTCTTGAATATTCTGTGTGGTAGGTGTGCATACTATTATTTCAGCCATAGTGACTGGAAAATTTATCTGCCTCATCCTATTGAAATCTCTGTCATTTTAGAGTAAAATGATGCAGATAATTCTGAAATGAGGTAGATAACATGAGAGCTTTTGATTATATAAAAGAGCCAGAAAAGTTGCTTACTCCTGAAATTGTGCAGATGATTGGAAAAATTCATGAGCACAAAGGTAAGCAAGAGCTATTTTTGGAAGCTAATATTGATGAATTGAAAACCCTTCTTGAAGTCGCTTTGACTCAAAGTACAGGTGCTTCTAACCGTATTGAGGGTATTTATACAACAGATAAGAGATTGGAAGAATTGGTCAGCCAAAAGGCAGAACCAAGAAACCGATCTGAGCAGGAAATCTCAGGTTACCGAGAGGTGCTTTCTACAATCCACGAAAGCTATGAGTATATTGTGCCCAGACCTAATATTATCTTGCAGCTTCATCGTGATTTGTATTCCTACGCCGGTTACGGTGGAGAATATAAAAATGCTGATAATGTAATTGCAGAAACAGATGCAGAAGGTCACCAGAAAGCAAGGTTTATTCCGGTTCCTGCCTTTCAGACTGCGGAAGCTATGGATGAATTGTGCAGACAGTTTTTAGAAGCATGGAATACTGATAAAATTGATAGATTACTTTTGATACCTATGTTTATTCTGGATTTCCTCTGTATCCACCCTTTCAATGACGGAAATGGACGCATGAGCCGTTTACTGTCGCTTCTTTTGTATTATAAGGCAGGATATATTGTAGGAAAATATGTCAGCATGGAAATGTTGATTGAAAAAACAAAGGAAACTTACTATGAAGCATTGCAGGCAAGTTCGACAGGATGGCATGAAAATGAGAACAGCTATGAGCCTTTCCTCAAATATTACCTTGGTATTACGCTGAAGGCATATAATGAATTTGAAAGCCGTGTAGGACATTTAAAGAATCGCACTCTTTCTAAGCCCGAAAGAATTAAAGCGATGATTGATCAGAAAGTTGGTAAAATCACAAAGAAAGAAATTATGGATGCTCACCCTGATATAAGCAAAACCACGGTGGAACGCACTCTGGCAGATTTAGTTAAGAGTGAGTACATTGCGAAGGTCGGTTCAGGTCCGGCTACAGGATATGTAAAAATCTAAGTCATAAATTATTTATCTACATCATTTCATATACAGATGAGGTAGATATTTTTACAATGACGGAGATTATAAAACAGAAAATTGTGTCAGGTTGCAAAAATCCTTTCTGAACTTTTTACATAGCAGTCATGCACTACGGTGTGTGGCTGCTTATTTTTTGCGAAAGGAGCAGATGCAAATGAAATTAGTTTTGGCTGAAAAGCCCTCGGATGGCTACTTCCTAGGGGGGTGCGGACAAAAAGCTGGACTCTTAGGGCTCCGAAAGGAGCAGGAAATGTATTCAAAAGAACAACGAGAAAAAGCCTTGGCATTGTATGATAAGTGCCATTCCATCACAAAAGTCATTCAAATATTGGGGTATCCAGAGAGTCGCCAGGGCTTATATTTATGGTTAAGGGAGAGGAATGCTACCCCTAAGAAGAAAGCTGAACGAAGAAGAGTCAACAACTCACCAGATCACCCTCTCCATCCATCACTTGAAACAAAGCTCGATATCCTTCGCCGCTGCTTTATTGAAGGGGAAAATGTACAATTGGTCTCAGAAGAAACAGGATATAGTCGTGCTTCCATTTATACTTGGCGACGAAAACACCAATCTGGAGAACCCGTAAGACTAATGAATTCTAAAGATGATCCAAGAGGTATATTGAGCAAAGGCGTACCTTCTTCAACGAGTGATATTGATGCACTCAAGCAGCAAATGTTCGAAATGCAGCTTGAGATAGACATATTGAAGGAGACGATCAAAGTCTTAAAAAAAGACCCAGGCGTCAGCAAAGTTCCCTTGAAGAACAAGGAGAAGGCAGCAATCGCTGACGCCTTGAAAGACCGATATACGCTGCCAATACTCTTAGGAAAGCTGGAAATGGCCAAAAGCAGCTATTACTATCAGGAGAACCGTCTTAATTCTATCGATAAATATCAGGGATTACGGGATCAGATCAGCACGATCTATTATGATAACAGAGCTTGCTATGGCTACAGGCGTATTTATGCTGTACTTAAAAAGAATGGAATCACGGTTTCTGAAAAGATCGTGCGTCAGCGGATGCGGGAGATAGGACTGTTCCCTAGAATAAAACAGCATCAAAAATACAGTTCCTATAAAGGAGAAATATCTCCTGAAGTACCAAATCTTATACAGCGGAATTTTCATGCAGAATATCCGAATCAAAAGTGGCTGACAGATATCACTGAATTCGCAATCCCTGCCGGGAAAGTATATCTTTCTCCTGTTGTTGATTGTTTTGACGGTATGCTTCCTGCCTGGACCATAGGTACAGCGCCGAATGCAGCTTTGGTCAACGAAATGTTGGATCAAGCGATTACTACTTTATCCAAGGAAGAGCATCCTCTGATCCACAGTGATCGAGGCTGCCATTATCGCTGGCCGGGGTGGATCCGTCGCATGAACAGAGCTGGTCTTGAACGCTCCATGTCAAAGAAAGGATGTTCACCTGATAACTCAGCCTGTGAGGGACTGTTTGGCAGACTAAAGAACGAAATGTTTTATAACCGGAAATGGGAAGGGGTCACCCTGCCGGAATTCATGGACATTTTACATAATTACCTCGTTTGGTATAATGAAAAGCGAATCAAAGGAACACTTGGTAACATGAGTCCTTTGGAGTACAGGCGTAGTCTTGGAATTGCTGTTTAGGCAGTCCAAGAAAATGTCCGCACCCCCCTCTCGCTCCCGTTTTTATTTATCAGACATTATACTTATTAACATTAATCCCAGTAAATGGTTGCGCCTCTGTGAGCAGAAGTGCAGTTATTCTTGTACAACTTTAACCAACCCGTGGCAAGCTTCTCCATCGGTTTCCAATCTTTTCTGCGTTGTTCAAATTCTTCCTCGCTTACATTTACCATCAGTTTTCTGGCACGGATATCAATATGGATCATATCTCCATCCTGAATCAGCGCCAAATTTCCACCCTCATAAGCTTCCGGGCTTACATGTCCGATAGCCAAACCACCGGTAGCACCTGAAAATCTTCCGTCTGATACAAGAGCCAGTTTTTCTCCCATCCCCTTGCCTAAGACAGCTGCCATAAATGTTTCCATATGAGGCATGCCAGGGCTTCCTTTGGGTCCCTCATAGCGGATAATAACTACATCCCCGGCTTTTATTTCATCTTTCAGAATCGCATGCCATGCATCATCCTGTGAGTCATAACATTTAGCAGGACCATCAAAAATCCACGCGGATTCTGCCACTGCGCTGAACTTTACAATAGCACTGTCTGTGCCGATATTTCCATGCAGGACAGCCAGACCGCCTTGTTCACTAATCGGCTCCGCAACCGAATGGATTACATCTGTATCCATATTTTCAGCCAGTTCTGCTTTCTGCCTAATGGTCCCAAACATACCATCTGCATCTGCATCAATCTTTCCAGCCTTTACCATTTCTTTTACAACAGCGCCAAGCCCACCTGCACGGTCAAATTCTTCCATGGTATATACTGGATGATTTGGATAAATGGTACTGATCAGCGGTACTTCACGACTGATGGCATCGAATGTTTCAGGAGTAATATCAAATCCCATCTGTCTTGCCAGTGCCGGAATGTGCAACAAGCTGTTGGTGGAACCACCGGTTGCCATCATATAGCGGACTACGTTTTCCAGACTCTTCTGAGTCACAAAATCACTTGGACGTTTCTCTTCCTTCACCGCTTCCACTACTTTTCTAGCTGCTTCTCTTGCCATTTGATGCCATTTCTCACTCTGACTTCTTACAGATGCATTTCCATGTGGAGAAAATCCCAAGATTTCCGCCATGGCACACATGGTATTGGCAGTTCCCATAAAAGGACACGCTCCCGGAGTTGGACATGCATGACGGACAATGGCTTTGTATTCTTCTCTGCTCATGTCGCCTTCCATATAAGCTGCATAAGCCTGCTTTGTGTGAGTTAATGTCAGCATACGGTTCTCATAATAGCCTGCTGCCATATAACCGCCGGTAAGCATTGTCGTTGGAATGTTCACCCTGAACGCTCCCATCAGCATACCAGGCACTACCTTATCGCAGGTAGCCATAATGACCATTCCTTCTAACATATTCAGTTCTGCAACCATCTCTACTTCACTGGAAACAAGATCTCTTGCAGGAAGAGTATACCTGTCTCCCGGTGTATTAGAGCAGATACCGTCACAGATACCTGTAACCGGAAGTTCGAGAGCAAGTCCCCCAGCTTTATAAATCTCATCCTTCATTTCTTGGATGACCGTCTTATCAAAAGGAAAATGTCCTGGATTCATTTCATTCCATGAATTTACCAGGCCGATCACTGGTCTCTTTGCATCTTCTTCTGAAATTCCCATTGCATAGAGCAATGCATTTCGATGATCTAAAGATTCTTCATTCCACTCTCTTATCATACCTTTTCCTTTGCTTTATCAGTGCATTAACAGATTCGGAAGTGTCATAGAAAATGCAGGGACGTAGGTAACTAACAGCAAAACAACTACCATAACTACATAGTATGGAATCAGGGCTTTTGTAGCTTTTTCAATCGGTATATCACCTACTGCACAGCCTGCAAACAGGGTAGTTCCTACCGGCGGTGTCAAAGAGCCAACTGCCAGGTTCATCATAATAACGATACCAAAATGGATTGGATCCATTCCCAGTGCTTTTACCACAGGCAGAAGAATCGGAGTCACAATCAAGATCAGTGGAGCAACGTCCATGAAGCAACCTAAAACTAACAGCAGGATGTTGATCAGGATCAGAACTACGTACTTGTTATCAGAAACGGTTAATAACATCTGTGTGATTTTTGCTGGAACCTGCATTAGGCTCATCAGATAGCAGAATGCGTTTGCTGCTGCAATAATGCTTAAAATCATAGCCAGCGTTCCCAACGATTTTTTTGCAATTCTCCAGATATCTTTTACTTTAATACTCTTATAAATAAATAAGGTAACAAATAAAGCGTATACACATGCAATCGCAGCACTCTCTGTAGTTGTAAATAAACCGGTACAAACACCTAAAAGAATAATGACAATAGTCATAACTCCCAGAAAACCATCGCTGACGATTTTTAAAGATTCACGGACCGTATACTTAGGCCCTCTTGGATAACCTCTTTTTCTGGTAATACGTGCTACCAAGATACACATTGCAGCACATAACATAAGTCCAGGTCCAATACCTGCCAGGAACAGTTTTCCAGTAGAAAGCCCTCCTGCAGCCATACCATAAATGATCATATTGTGGCTTGGAGGAATAATCAGAGCCTGTGTAGCAGTTGCTACTGTAGTTGCAACAGAGAAGTCTTTGTCATAACCACTTTTTGTCATCATACCGATCTCGATTGGTCCTAAGGAAGATACATCCGCTGTAGGTGAACCGGAAATTCCACCAAAAAAGGTTGACGCAATTACGTTTACATAAGCAAGACCGCCACGGAATCGACCTACCATAACGTTAGCCACTTCTACCAATCGGTCCGAAATACCGCCTTCTGCCATAATGTCACCGGCAAAAATAAAGAACGGAATTGCTAAAAATGAGAATGACTGTACACCGTCACCCAAACGTAGGAATACCGAAGATACATATTTCGGTCCCAGGTAAAGGGCGGTCAGAACACATGCACCCAGCATACTGAATGTTACAGATACACGCAAAACCATAAAAATCATAAATGTTGCAAAGAGTATGATCATGGCTATTGTATTTGTATCCATAGTGTTAATCCCTCTTTTCTATCATCACTTTACCATTGTTAATTTTCAAGCTCGCTTTTTGATTCCAGGAAATTGTCTGTGGATTTCGTATGGAACATACCAAATAACTTTGCAATAACCATGACCAGGCACAGAATTCCACTGATAACTGTGACCAGATACAGATATCTTCTTGGAAGACCTGTGATCGTAAATTTAGAATTTGTCTTTTCCATCAGAAAAAATCCATAACGGATCATGCAAAGAGATACTACTAATAGCACTACATTGCTGAAATAAAGGAGAAATACCTTTACCTTCCTTGGGAAATATTTCGCAAACACTTCAATACGAATATGTAGATCATCCTTTATGCCCACTGGAAGCAGTAAGAACATCATGGTGTCGAGAAGGATCAGCATGACCTCCTCGCACCACTTGATATTACCTCCAATAGCACGGCTGATTACCTGCGCTGTTACTGTACATACCATAAATATCAGAACCAGTCGGCAGAGCGCTTCTACAACGGTATATACAAGCCCGATCGCATTTTCAATTTTTTCTTTCATCGCCTATACTCTCTTTAAAATTATCAAACTAGCTTATTTTTTTTCTAATGTTGTATTAATCGCATCTAACAGTGTTGCATATTTTGTAGAGTATTCTTCATAAATAGGAGCCATAGCATCTCTAAAGGAATCTAAGGTTGCATCATCTGGTTCTACAATAGTTGCACCTTTGTCTTTTAATGTCTGAAGAGACGCATCAATAGAAGCATCCCAGATTTCCCTGTCATATGCAGTTGCATCTGCCATTGCTTCGTCTACAATTGCCTTGTCTTCATCGCTTAAGGACTCCCACAGATCCAGGTTCATACAGATCACATCCATGGTAGTTGTATGGTTATCCAGCAGAATATAAGGAGCAACTTCATATAAACTGTCAGAAAGAATGATGTTAGGATTGTTCTCACCGCCCTTACATACACCGGTCTGCAGTGCGCTGTATACTTCGTTTGCAGCTACGTTTACAGGGTTAGCACCTAAGTTGCTGACCATGGAGTTCATTAACTGATTGTTCTGTACACGGATTGGTAATCCCTTAAAATCATCAATTGTCTTTACTTCTGTTGTAGTATAGAAGCAGCGGCTTCCACAGTCTGTGAAACCGATTCCCTGAATACTATAATCATTCAGACCATTCTTAATAGTAGTACCAACATCGCCCTCCAGAACTTTCCACATTTCTGTGTTGTTCTTAAACAGGAATGGAAGTAAGAATATCTGTGTATCTTCATACAGTCCACTTAATGTACCAATAGATAACTTAGCTACATCAACAGTGCCTGCCTGAAGCTGCTCCATATAAGAAACCTCATCGCCCAGAATAGAAGACTCATAAACATCTACCGCAATACGTCCGTTACTCTTCTCGTAAACCTCATCTGCAAACTTGATCAGAGCCTTTGTTGTAGGATAATCTTTTGCTGCGTCAGTAGCCAGCTTCCAAGTCATCTCAGAACCGGTCTTCTTTTCATCAGCTGCAGCTGCTTCTGTTGCTCCTTCCTTTGTTCCCTCTGCTGCCTCTGTTTCTTTTGCACTTTCAGGTGCCTTTGTTTCTGCCGGTTTTGATGAGCCACCACAAGCTGTAATTCCCATAACCATAGATGCTACCAGAGCAGCTGCTAACATTTTTTTCATCTTGCCATCCTCCTAAAATTATTTATTTAATTCTTTTAATATAGTTTCTTTTAATTCATCTACCATATTCTGATATTCAGCATCAGTCAATTCTTTCTTTCCTTGTGTATCATCAAATGGATTACCCCAGTCTTGACCATTTTTATATTTAGGAACAACATGCACATGTACATGAGGTACCAGATCCCCAAATGTTGCGTAATTGATTTTATCCGGATGGTACAATTCAAAGATTGCTTTTGCTGTAGCTGCCAGTTCTTCAAAATATCCATCTCTCTGTTCTTTGGTCATCTGAAAGTATTCTGTCTTATGCTCATTCAGCTTTACAACGCATCTTCCCGGATATTTTTGATTTTTGTTTAAGTAGATTGTAGAATAATTCAACTTACAGACTTCAATCATCAAACTCTTTCTCTTCTCTCCGTCCTCACAATAGAAACATTCGCCCATAACCTGACTCCTTTTTATTTATATTGTCAACATTATCAATATTTGTTCACATACATAAGTATACATATCTTTCGATAGGTTGTCAATATTAATGTCGACTATTTTTGATTTTCCGTTCATTTTGCTTGGTTGTTTTTGCTTTATTATCTATTTTCCCAGTCATATTCCCAGTATTTTTCACAGATACTGCCCTTGTTTTTTCATCTTTTATAGGTGTTTTGTTCATTCACCTCCTTAATATATGCATTTTTATATGTTCGCAACATTTTTGATAATTGTTGATTATTTTGTTGACTTTGTCTTTTAAAGCATGTATACTAACAAATGTAAAAATTCTTCTGATATCTCAACAAATGAACAAACTAAACAAACACATTTTTAAGGAGGATGTATCATGGCAATCACAAATGGTTTTGAAATGGTTTTTAACAGACGTCTTATTTTCGGTGAAAATAAGATAGCAGAGATTCCAGGGATCTTAAACTGGTACAATAAAAAGAAAGTTCTTTTTGTAACCTTCAGCACTGAGTTTGACGCCTTCAAGAAAATCTCTTCTCTCTTGGCAGACGCCGGCATGACCGTTGTTCCTTACGAAGTAAAAACGGAGCCAACTCTTCAGATTATTGACCACGGACGCGACATTTACATTGCAGAAGGATGTGACTGTACAATTGCTTTAGGCGGCGGAAGCGTTGTTGACGCGGCAAAGGTAATCGGTATGCTGGCCGTTAACGGCGGTGACACCGAAGATTATCAGATGCGTGGAAAAGCTGTAACTGTTGAGCCGCCTCTGTTTATTGCTATCCCAACCACCTCTGGAACTGGTGCTGAAGCTACTAAAACCAGTGTTGTTATCAACAATAACAATCACTTGAAGAAAAGCCTGTATCATAACACCATGATTGCTGATGTTGTTGTTCTGGATCCAAGACTGACTTTAGCTCTTCCTGCACGCATTACTGCTGCTACAGGAATGGATGCTTTAAGCCATGCCATTGAATCTTATGTTTCTTTAAACGCAACACCAATTACCGAAATGTATGGCTTCAAAGCTATTGAACTGGTAAATAAATATCTAGAAGAAGCTTACCTCAATCCTGATAATCTGGAAGCAAGAGCCGGAATGATGCTTGCCAGCTACTTTGGCGGAGTTGCCATCACTGCCGGTATTGGCATTGCTCACATCATGGCCCAGCCTTTAGGCGGCGAATACGGCATTCCTCACGGCGATGCATGCTCTATCTTCCTTCCAGCTTCCATTATCTTGAACCAGGAATACGCTGAAAAGAAATATGTAGAAATTTCCAAGGCATTCGGCGTATACAAAGAAAAGGCTTCTGACAATGAAAACGTACAAGCTCTGTTAAATAAGATCACCACTTTACAGAAATCCATTGATGCCCCATGTTGCTTAAAGGGATATATAAAAGAAGAACCAAGCATGGATTATCTGATCGACGTAATCAAGAGAACTACCGGACATATTACCTGCAATCCACGTCCTCTGAACGAGGAACTGATGAAAGCAGCTTATGAGCTGGCTATGAAAGACTGATAGAACAAGTTTTTAAACATGAATTGCAGGAAAGAACTGAACATGTTAAAATATTAAATGTATACTTTATTTACAAATGCTAGTCAACAAATTAACAAACAATTCAGTCAGATAAAATATGAGCAAAGAAAAATTTCGTTATTCCATGATTTATGATGACATCAAAAACGATATTCTCAATGATGTCTACAAGGTAGGAAGCCTGCTACCTACAGAGCAAGTCTTCTCCTTAAAGTATGATGTCAACCGCAGTACTCTTCGTAAGGCGATGCAGATGCTAGCAGACGAAGGGTTGATTGAAAAATGCCCAGGAAAAGGCACTATTGTCTTAAGCAGTGTCCCTATTGCACCAGAACCTCAAAAAGTTATCACCAACAAAAACATCGGTTTTTTTCTCCCAAAAGAAAATATTATAACCGAACCGTTTTACTCTTCCCTGTTCAATATACTAGAACGTGATTTTCAAAAAAACGGCTGTTCCCTAATCTACACCACACTGGATGCTTCCGATAATATTGCCGATAAGGTCACAGCACTCGGTCTTTCCGGAATCGTTTTTGTAAGTAATGTAGTTCAAAAACATATTGAATATGCTGTCAACCAGAAAATCCCCTGCGTTTTAGTCAACAGCTACTCCGACAAGCTTCCATCTGTTTTATCAGATAACCGCAAAGGCGCTTATCTTGCAGGAAGATACCTTATTGAACATGGACATAAAACTGTAGCCTTACTGTCTGGTGTACGAAGCTATTTGAGCAATCAAGAGCGTACCGCCGGATTTCTCCAAGCATTTCAGGAAGAAGGGCTCTCTATTCCTCCTGAATTAATCTTAGAGACAGGCTCCTGGCTTTATGATGCAGCCGAAATGGTATGTTTTAACTTTTTTAGCACTTATAAAGGTAAAATGCCTACTGCCCTGTTTGCATTTAATGACCGTTTGGCAACCGGTGCTATCAATGCTATCTGCAAAGCTGGTCTTACAGTACCTGACGATGTAAGCGTGATTGGTTATGATAATCTGGGCTACTATAATATTATCAGCCCACGGATTACTACGGTAGAAACACATATCGAAGCCATCTCTGAATCTACGGCAATGCATATGATATGGCAGGTAAACAACGGCAGTTGTCTGCCTGTAAAAGTCCTCACCTCAGTTGAAGTGATCCCTGGCGAAACAGTCCGTTCTTTACTTTGCTAAATTTTACATCTGCAATTCATTTTTATATATTTTATCAAAAACAAACTCGCCCAGAATAATTTTCGATTCTTCTTTCGGATTATTCTGGGCATTTTTGATCAGGATTTCTTATGATCAGAAAAGGAGACAAGATGAAACTGACTGAACAAACGATTACACACATTATCATCGGAAGTGGAGCAGCAGGATTTCAGGCTGCATTACGCCTATATCAAAATGGCGAACGCAATCTGGCAATAATAACAGAAAATATTAAATCAGGCACTTCCAGAAATACAGGTTCAGACAAACAGACTTATTATAAACTTACATTATCAGGAAGCGACGCTGACAGTGTGAGAAATATGGCTGAAGACCTATTTGCAGGACAATGCGTAGACGGAGACCAGGCATTGTGTGAAGCAGCCCTTTCTCCACGGTGTTTTTTTGCGCTTACAGAGTTAGGTGTTCCTTTTCCATGCACAGAACACGGTGAATTTATGGGCTATAAAACAGATCATGACAGAGGAAGAAGAGCCACCAGTGCTGGCCCTTATACTTCTAAGCTTATGACTGAAGCCCTTGAAAAATCTGTAAAAGAGAAACATATTTTAATTTTAGATCAGTTACAGGCTATCCAGCTACTTACATATATGAACCATATAAAAGGAATCCTCTGCCTGGATAAAAAAGAGCAAAGTGAACCTACTTATAAAATCATCTGGTGTCAAAATGTGATTCTCGCAACAGGCGGGCCGGCCGGCATGTATCATGACAGTGTATATCCTGTTTCACAGACTGGTTCCACAGGTATGGCATTTGAAGCTGGTGCTTCTGGAAAAAATCTCACAGAATGGCAATTTGGAATGGCTTCATTAAACCCAAGATGGAATGTAAGCGGAACATATATGCAGGTACTTCCAAACTTTATTTCTACTGACCAAGATGGAAATGATGAAAAAGAATTTCTGCTTGATTACTTTACGAAACTTCCAGATCTGCTTTCTATGGTTTTTTTAAAAGGTTATCAGTGGCCATTTGACGTAAATAAGATTTTTGGCGGTTCTTCGGTAATTGATCTATTAGTTTATCAGGAAACCGTATTAAAAAAGCGCAGAGTATTTTTAGATTACAGAGTTAATCCCGGAAAACTTGAAAAAGACAGCAACCTTCCCTATACATCTATGATTCCGGAAGCTAACGAATATTTAAGCCGGGCCGGAGCATGTTTTGGAACACCCATTGAACGTTTAAAACACATGAACGAACCTGCCATTCATTTCTATCAGGATCACCATATAGATCTATTTAAAGAACGCTTAGAGATTGCCGTATGCACCCAGCATAACAACGGCGGTCTGTCAACTAACCACCTGTGGGAAACCAATATATCTGGTCTTTATGCCATTGGAGAAGTATGTGCAAGTCATGGAGTTACCAGACCTGGCGGAACGGCTCTAAACGCAGGTCAAGTAGGTGCCGTCCGGGCTGCCGAAGGAATTTTTCTTAAAAGAAGGGTCCACACAAAACGAAATGATTCATCCACAGAGAGCGATATTAAAGAAAAGCTGCACATTCAGGCTCTGGATCGGATCAGGCTTTCTGAACTGGCTGAAGGAAACCACACACTATCAGAACTGTGGATAAACGCTGCTAAAAGAATGAGTGCGGCTGCAGGCATGATCCGTAATCAGGCACAAATGGAAGCAGCTTTAAAAGAAGCAGAAGATGATATCAGCCACTTTGTACAAAAAGCAAAGTCTCCTTCTGTTTCACAGCTTTCGCTATTTTATAAACTGTATGATATGCTTCTTTCTCAAAAAATGTATCTATTTGCCATGTTAGACTATGCAAAAGCAGGCGGAGGAAGCCGGGGGTCTGCATTATATACAGATTCTTTAGGGGAACTCCCAGGTTTTCCAGATTGCAAACCTTTTGACGAATTATATCGCTGCAAACTGGATTTGAAAATGCATAGCCAGGAAATCCAGGAAGTGACTTTAAAAAAAGGGATACCGTCTGCTTCAAGACGGCCGGTACGCCCATTACCTGAAGTTGACTATTTCTTTGAAAATCAATGGAAAATATACCGAGAACGAATAGGTATGATTGATTAAAAGCAAAAATACTAAGCTAAGAGGGATAAGACCAGCTTCAAACCGGCTCATCCCTCCAGCCGCTTAAAAATACGATGACAAAATCTACATGTGAGAACACAGATCCTTTATCTGCTTTCTTTCATCTCTCTTTTCTTTCTCCACCGGCTCCCCAGGATACTCAACCACATAAAACTCGTATCCATTGATCACCCTGGTAGTGCCATACACATCTTTACGTTTAAAACCTTTCCCATAATTAGCATGCACATGACCATGAAGAAAGTATTTTGGATGATATTTATCCATCAGTTTCAGAAAAGCCTTAAATCCCCGGTGTGGGAGATCTTCCATATCATTTAGCTTATAAGCCGGCGCATGGGTTACAAGTATGTCAAATCCCTTATGCCACCACAATTTCCACCGCAGTTTCCGGATACGTGCCCTCATTCTCCATTCTGTATACTGGTTTGATGCCCCTGGTATATATTCCATGGAACCTCCCAGCCCCAGAATACGCACACCCTTGTATACATAAATATTATCTTCAATACAGATACAGCCTTCCGGCGGTTTTTGCTCATATTTTCCATCATGATTCCCCTTTACATACAAAAGAGGGGCATGGCACAATGTAGCAAAAAATGTAAGATATTCCGGAGGCAGATCACCGCAGGAAATGATCAGATCAATATCCTTCATCCGTTCCGGATCATAATACTCATATAAAAGCTTTGATTCCTGATCTGCAAATATCATTATATTCATTTATCATTCTCCGTCTCTGCCTGTCCGGCCGTCTTGATTCCCTGAAGCTGCATCAGTTCCTGTGCACGCTCATTCATCTCTTCAATCTTAGGAATATAGCCAACCACATTCTGGGCAAGCCAGTTCATGGTAATGATCTCCTCAGCCTTTAAGCTTTTTCCCTGGGTGCATTTAGCACTTCCATCCTGTGCATAGATCAGACCATCAAATGGATGGAAGCTTCCTGCTCGGATGGAGTTTTTCAAAAATTCGATCAGTCTTCTGGTGCCATTTGGGATATTTTCAGAACATATTACATCGATCACATCTGCTGACATTCCCCACCAGTAGTTGACCGCCTTTTTCCCTTTCATAGACTCAATCTCTTCTGTGCTCTTAAAAGCGAGACGGATGATCTGTTCATAAAACTTTCCCCAGTGCCATACCGGCATAGCAAGGTTTTTAATAGTCCCGTCTTCTTTTTTCAGATAAAGACCATACTCTCTTTCATGGGGTAAGTCCTGGCACTGATACTAAAAAACAGAGAGGGGTATATAATGAATATGGATAGCAATGGTATGAAAAAGGGCACTAAAATATCTCGGGATTTATTGCCGGTTACACTTGCAGAAAAAAATGCCGGGACTCTGGGATATTTTAATGTTTGGATCGGTATTGGAATTATTATTGCAACGTTTGCTGTCGGAGGAGAAGCTGCATACTATTGCAACCTGAAACAGATTGCAGTCGCAGCAGTGATAGGAACCTTTTTCTTGGGATGCTTTTTTTGCATTTCAAGTGATATAGGTGTGGAACATGGAATATCGTTCCCCATTTATGTTGCAGCAATCCTTGGAAAACGAGGGACGATCCTTCCCAATGTGCTACGCAGCATTTATGGCCCTATTTGGTTTGGAGTTCAATCCTATTTTGGAGCAATGACCATTAACCAGATTGTCGTAATATTTACAGGCTATGATAATTGGAAGCTTTGGTTTATCATTTTTGTTATTGTACAGGTGGTCAATACGGCGTGCGGGTTCGGTGCCATGGAGAAGGTGGCAAATATTGCGGCTCCAACAATCATTCTAATCGGAATTTATCTTGTGTTCCGTCTTTTGCATATGGCAGAATTAAATGGTATTGACGCTTGGAATAGTGTGTACGCTGATACAGGATCAAAAATAGCTTGCGGAAATGCGAATGCACTTCTCTATATTATGATGCTGGGATTAAATTATTGGGCTGACAATGCTTGCGAAGTAGAAACATGGTCGAGATATGTCAAGACAGATAAAGGAGAAAAGAGTCTGTTTAAACGCAATAAAAGGGCGATTCCCGGATATTTAATTGCACTGCCGCTTGCGTCTGGTTTTATGATTTTCTTGGGAGCACTCTCTACATTCGTTACTGGAAATTATAATCCGATAGAGGCCGTAAGCGCGATTACGGAGAATCCTATTGTCCTGACATTCTTGCTGGTTATGATTGTAATGGCTCAATATCATAACACTTCAAGACAAAAAGCGGAGTCTTCCGGATGGAAAACTCCGCTTACGATGGTCAACGAATGCAGTGTGCAACCTGATGCCCAGTGGAGTGTGCATTACTGCACTTTTAAGTCAAAGATGCCGTATTGGATGAGAGTTTGTGTGTGCGGCTTCATCGGAGCTGTGATACAGCCTTGGATTTTGATCGATCACATTGGCGTTTTTTTAACAGTAACAGGTTCGCTTTGGTCGACAATGTACGGAATGACTATTGTTGATTTCTTCTTCATCAGAAAGCATAAAATCAATGTTCCGGATCTTTACAAGGAAAACGGCGGACAATATGCTTATGCGAAGGGATTCAATCCGGCAGGAATGATCTCGTTTGTAATCGGTCTGGCAGCATGCATCTTGCTTCCATCCATCGCATTCTTTGCAGGATCTGTTGTTTCCGGGATCAGTTACTACGCATTAATGCATGTTTGGATCCTGAAAAAATACCCGCAAAAAGAACTTGGAATAGAACAAGACCGATATTCCGGAATTTCCGGCGGACGCGAGTGGATTTACGATGATGAAACAAACTCGGTGAAAAGTTCGATCTAATCCCTCTTTTTGAGTTTTTGTGTTACAATCACCTCAGAGTAATTACACTGACAGGGCAGTCAACGCTGCCATATCACACATATGTTTGACCGGAGGAGAATCGTCCGATGAAGCTTGCGGAGGCGTTACAGGAGAGAGCGGATCTCAATCGAAAGATCAGTCAGCTTGAAGAGCGAATCAGCAACAATGTAACGGTGCAGGAGGGAGAAAAAACGGCGGAAGATCCGAATGAACTGATCAAAGAGCTGGACGAAGCAATTCAGCGGTTGAATTTTTTGATCGCGGCGATCAATCTGACCAATTGCAAAACGATCGTAGACGGTAAGACGCTGACAGAGTGGATGGCTGACCGGGATTGTCTGAAGCGAAAGGCCGCTGCATATCAGGAAATTGTCCGGGATGCGTCCAATTTAAGCGGACGTGCGCTTCATACGGAGATTAAGGTGATTTGTGCGGTTAATGTGCGTGACATTCAAAAAAAGGTCGACCGGATATCAAAAGAGCTTCGCCTGACAGACAATAAGATTCAAAGCGCCAACTGGTCTGTGGAATTGGCAGTCTGACTTGGTTTTGCAGGTAGTTCTGTGAGGAGTATGCGATCTCGGAAGCAGAGAATGGAGCTTCAAACCGAATAATCGTAAATGGCAGGCAAGAGGGCACAGCCGGGTTCGAATCCCGTTTACACAGATTGCCGGATCGCTCACAATTGCAATGTCATCCAATATTGTTATAACCGGAGCATGTGTCACAGAACGAGGGAGGGCTTGGGGATTTAGAAAAACTGCATATCCATGCAGATCCAGACCGGGATATCTGAAACATTACTTGAAATACGCAGCCTCATGAAGTATACTCATGAGGCTGTTTTTAATTTTTATGAATTTTGGACAGAAAAGGGAAAAAGCATGGAGCAGTTCAAAAAAAAATTACTTTTCATTGTGCCATCGGTCGCGGGAATTGTGCTGTTTATGATTCCAGTCAACTATCAGGATAAGTGGACGGTGATTGTAAAGATTATTGCTGATCGCATTGCAGCTGCAATCGGGGACGCCCTTCCGTTACTGTGCACCGGCATTCTGACGGTTTCTGCAGTCATGTCGGTGGTTTCTCTCATAAAGCCCAAGTGGATGGCAAGACACAAAATGCTGGATGAGATTTTCAGGGTATCCCTGTTCTGGACGGCGATCCGCGTGATTGGCTGTATATTTTGCTGGATCACCATTCTGGGTGTCGAAGCGGGATTTTTTGGCCTGATCTCCTCCGGAGATCAGGGCGGCTTCATTCTCTACGATCTTCTTTGCACATTGGTCATCATTTTTGTCATAGCCGGTCTTTTACTCCCGCTTTTGCTGGATTTCGGACTTCTGGAGTATGTCGGAGCGCTGATGACAAAATTGATGCGTCCGCTGTTCATGGTGCCGGGGCGCGCGGCGGTGGATTGTATCACGTCTTGGATTGGAGACGGAACGCTGGGTGTGATGCTGACTTGCAATCAGTACGAGGGAGGATACTATTCTGCGCGGGAGGCCTCTGTAATTGCGACGACTTTTTCTGCGGTATCGATCACCTTCAGTCTCGTGGTGCTGAACCAGGTGGACTTAGTGGAGATGTTTGGAATCTACTATCTGACGATTGTTTTGATCGGTGTTGTGTGTGCCTTCATTTCGCCCAGGATCCCCCCGCTTAGCCGCAAGAAAGACAGCTATTTGAAGGAGGGAGCAAGAATGCCGGAGACCATTCCGGAGGGATACCGCTCCGCCGGGGAGTACGGGATGAAGCTTGCCATGGATCGCGTCTCGCAGCACCGGGGAGTCGGGGAATTCCTTTCAAAAGGCGCCCTAAATTCTGCTAAGATGTGGTTTGGCGTACTGCCGACTGTCATGTGCATCGGAACCGTTGCGCTGATCATTGCGAACCATACTCCGGTGTTCGAATGGATGGGGATTCCCTTCCGTCCGTTGCTTGCGCTCCTTGGGGTACCGAAGGCGGATACTGCTGCTGCTGCCTCTACCATGATCGTGGGCTTTGTCGACATGTTTACCCCATCGATTTTGATTGCAGGAGCCGGAGCCAGTGAAATGACCCGGTTCATTGTTGCGGTTGTCTCTGTGACACAGGTGCTGTATCTGTCGGAGGTGGGAGGGCTGATTCTCGCCTCCAGGCTTCCCGTAAGTCTTTTGGATATGTTTGTGATTTTTTTGGAGAGGACTGTGATTTCTCTTCTCATTGTTTGCCCACTGGCGCAGCTGCTGTTTTAAAAGAAAATTTTGATCCGGTATCGTAAGCGGAGTTTTCCATCCGGAAGACTCCGCTTTTTGTCTTGAAGTGTTATGATAGAGAAGGCGGGCAGTGCTTAGGCAGAGACAAAAAGCAGTGCTGTCACAGAAACAGTGTGTAGGGCTGTGACAGGGACCGCAAGCAGTGTTATGGTAGAAACAACGAGCAGTGCTTAGACAGAGACAGAAAGCAGCGCTGTGACAGAAACGGTAAGTGTTGTAATCAAGGAGTAAACATGATGAATCCCAGGTTAGAAGAAAAACTCAGAGAATTCAGGCGGCAGTATCCCGTGGATGAAGCAGTCAAATACCGGGTGACAGAGCCGACGACGGACTTTATCGGGGAAGACATACTGGAAATTGCTTTGGCGGCCCTGCTGGAAGGGGAAAATGTTCTGCTCTGCGGCAGCAAGGCGACGGGAAAGAATATTCTGGCAGAAAATCTTGCGTGGCTCATGGAGCGGCCGGTCTATTCCATGTCGTTTCACGTCGGCGTGGACAGCAGTATGCTGATTGGGACGGACACCTTTGAAAACAATCGTGTAATCCTGCGGAAGGGGCCGATCTATCGCTGCGCGGAATATGGCGGCTTTGGAATTCTGGACGAGATCAACATGGCAAAAAGCGATGCAATGGCAGTGCTTCACGCGGCGCTGGACTACAGGCGGCTGATTGATGTTCCCGGGTACCAGCGGATTGCACTGCATCCTGCGACGCGTTTTATCGGGACCATGAATTACGGGTATGCAGGCACGAGGGAGTTGAATGAGGCGCTGGTGTCCCGTTTCGTCGTGATTCAGATGCCGGTGCTGTCCCGGGAGGAATTAAATCGGCTGTTTGACCAAAAGCTTCCGGGTGTAAGAAAATCCATACTGGATCAGCTGTCAGCACTTTTTTTGGATCTCCATGAAAAGGCGGAGAGCGGAGAGGTGTCTTCCCGCGCTGTGGATCTGAGAGGAATGATCGCGGCGCTTCGCATGGTACGAATCGGCATACCGCCGTTCCACGCACTGAAGGCAGGCATATCGGATAAGTGCTTTGATCCATTTGAGCGTCAGCTGGTGGAGGATGTCATCCGCACGCGATTTTCGGAGAGCCTGAACGCATCTGAGATGTTCGAGAGCTGAGGAGAGACCCATGCAATCGGAACGATCATCTCCTTCGGAGGAGAAAAAAAGACTTCGATTTTTAGGACTGCTTGGCACGGTGTCAGGTCAATCGGGGCGGAAGCGCCTTCCTGAGTGTGTGGATTTGGCGAGCAAAGCGTGGAGAGAAGCGGGGGATCAGCCCTGCCTGTACAGCGCGGCGCTGCTTGGCTGCGCAGAGATCGTTTATTCGGAACGAAGGAAAGCGGAGCGTGAAGCCGGGGAGCAGCAACCGGAATTAAACGGACTGAGACAGCTGGACGCATGGCTCGGACGGGAAATTTTCAGGAGAGAAAAGGAGAAAGAGGTTCTTCTCCCCTTGTTTTTTGTCTGTCTTGACAGCGCCTTGTATCGGGCGCTCTGTGAGCAACGTCCCGGGATTGCTGAGCTTAGGCGGTCTGCCTTTCATACACTTCTGACCGGGGATATGCAAAGGCTTACGCACACGGTATGGGGAGAGTTGGAAAAGAATTGGCTGGAAGCGCAGCTGGGCAATCGGAGGGAAGCTAGGGGGCAGTGGCAGAGGCTGATGCAAAAAATTGAGGGAGCCACGGCGTGCCGGAGTGCAGAAGCCCTCGTCAGTCAGGCAGTCACACTGTACACGATGCTGAGCGAACGCGGATTCCGAAAAAAATTCCGCGTGGCCGGAAAGGAGACCGGCGAGGAGGGAGGCTCCGATCACGGGGAAAAGGAAGAGACTTTGTTTCAGATCACCGGGTCGTCTGACGGGGAGCAAAAAGAACACGAAACCAGGGGAGCAGGAGAGGATCTGATACTGGATGATGCATCCATGGCGCGGGTAGAGGCTTCGATTGAACATCAATTCGGAACAAGCTTTTTGACACAAAAAGCGTTGGATGCATTGACCGGGGAGCTGTGTGTCGGCGTCCATTCCGGCTGCAAGCTGCATTTTACGGACGGATTGTCAAAGGATGTACTGCAAAGGAGTTCCTCCATGGAAGGCTTTTATAACCGAATACGGGAAGAAAACCAATCCCTTTTGGAGGAGCACCGGGCGCAGGTGTACCAGAGCATTCGATCCATTTCGGATGCATTTTGTAATGCTGTCCGTGTTCGGGAGGAAAAGGATACGTACCATGCCAGTTTTGGAAGGCTGGTTCCGTCCAAGCTCTGGAATCTTGGCAGAACGAACAATCCCAATTTGTTTTTGAGAGAAATTCAGAATGAAAAAAAAGACTTTGTGGTGGACATTCTGCTTGACGGAAGCGGGTCTCTCCAGCCGAGGCAGGGGATGGTTGCGCTGCAGGGCTATATTTTGAGCGAGGCCTTGGATGAGGTACAGATTCCGCATCGCGTGATGAGTTTTTGTACACTGGGAGATTTTACGGTTTTGCGCCGTTTTCGGGATTATGAGGGCGGTCACCCTGATAATTTAAGAATCTTTGAGTATTACGGAAGCTGCAACAACCGGGACGGACTGGCGGTGAAGGCCTGCGCAGCAGGACTTTTGGACAGACCGGAGGAAAAGCGGATTCTGCTGATGCTGAGCGACGGGATTCCCAACGATCAGATTGTAAGCCGGAAACGGGCAAAGCTGTTTCCGTCCTACACCGGCGAGTATGCTGTTTGGGACAGTGCAAAGCAGCTTCGTGGGCTGCGGAGGAAGGGGATCACAGTGATTGGGCTTTTTGTGGGGGAGGAGGAAGAGCTGGAGGATGAGAAAATTATTTTTGGGAATTCCTTCGCCTATTTGAATGGAATCGAAAACTTTTCCCGTATCGCCGGAAGCTTTTTGAAGCGGGAGCTGTCGGAATAAACGAGCAAAGCCGTGGGCGCAGCGGGAGAACAGGGGGGTAGGATGATCACTGCAAAGGGAAAATCCGTGTCGGGCGGGATTGCGATCGGTCCGGTCAGATGGCATTGGGGAGAAGAAAGAATCGCGGCGGCAGAATGGGCAGAAGACAGGGAGAGGGAGCTGATTCGTCTGGAAAAAGCGAGGAACGCTGCGGTTTTGCGTCAGCAGGGACTGTATGAGCGGAGTCTGAAGGAGCTGGGAAAGGGCACAGCGGAGGTGTTTGCTGCTCATATTATGATGCTGGAGGATATCGATTTGCTGACAGCAGTGAGAAGGGAGATCAAAGAGCAGCGGCATACAGCAGAGTATGCCGTACAGGAGGCGTTTGAAGCACAGGCAAAGCGTTTGTCCGGACTGGACGATGATTACATGGGGGAGCGGGCGAGAGATGTTATCGAGATGCAGAAGGAGCTGATGACTGCACTCCGCGGGGATTCTCCGGGATATCTTTGGAATGAAGCGGGGGGAGAGGATCCGGAGAAGCCGGCGATTCTTCTGGCAGAGGATTTCATGCCTTCTGATGTGATTCGGCTGGATAGGAGCAGCCTGCTTGGTATGGTTACCAGAGAAGGAACGCAAAACAGTCATACGGCGATTCTCGCACGGACGATGGGAGTGCCGATGTTGGTGCAGTGCGGGGAAATCGGAGAAACCTGGGATGGGCACTGTGCAGTTTTGGATGCAGATGCGGGCATCGTGTATCTGGATCCGGATCGCGCGGTATGAGAGCAGAGAGAAAAAGCAGGAAGCGGGAAGAAGTAAACTGCAGGATCTGAAGGGAAAGGCAAGCGAGACGCGGGACGGAAGGCGAATTCGGATGGCTGCCAACATCTCATCGCCGGAGGATTTGAATGCGGCAAGGGAAGCGGATGCAGAGGGAATCGGTCTGTTTCGCTCGGAGTATTTGTATCTGGACGGAGATCGGTTTCCCACAGAGGAGGAGCAGTTTCAGGTTTATCGGAAGGCGGTCCAGGCGTTTGCACCAAAGCGGGTGGTGATCAGAAGCTGCGACATCGGGACGGACAAGAGGACGGCATATATGCAGCTCCTGACAGAAGAGAATCCGGCGCTCGGGTGCCGTGCCATCCGGTTTTGTCTTTGCCATCCGGATATGTTCCGCACACAGCTTCGCGCCCTACTTCGGGCGTCGGCATTTGGGAATCTGGGCATTCTCCTCCCGATGATCAGCTCTGAGTCGGAGCTTTCGGAAAGCCGCGCCATGTTAACGCAGTGCCGGGAGGCGCTTTTGCGGGAAGGGATGCCGGTGGGCAGTTACACACTTGGAATTATGATTGAAACGCCGGCAGCAGTGCTGATTGCGGATGAGCTGGCGGGGAATTGCGACTTTTTTTCCATCGGAACCAATGACCTTTTGCAGTATACCCTTGCGATGGATCGGACTGCTCCTGCAATGAACCGCTATCTTGATACCCATGGAGATCCGGGTTACACGGTCTTGCTTCGTCAAATCCGCATGGCGGTAAAAGCCGGACACCGCCACGGAATCCCGGTGGGAATCTGCGGGGAGCTGGGGGCAGTGCCGGAGCTTACGGAAACCTTGCTTTGCTGCGAGATTGATGAATTGTCGGTTAATCCCGGGGCAATTTTGCCGCTCCGAAAGAAAATTCGAGAATTGGATCTCGGAAACTAGGATGGCTCCGGATTGCTGAGTGCCGCCTGAGGAGACAGAAAGCAGCCGCCATGCGTTGCCATGGGGACTGCTTTTTTGTGGGCAGGAGTCCATGGGGCTGCTTTCTCAGAGCTTGGCTTTAATTCAACAGCTCTATGTCAGAGATGAGTGGAACCTTTCTTTTTTCTCCCTTTATGGCGCCGCACAGAGCGACAATCCAGAAAACCAGGGAGATCATCGAAAAAACAAGACCGACTACGGGAACGAAGAAGCCTGCCATGCCCGCCAGATGGATCATCAGGGACTGATTGATATGAAAGCGAAAGTAGTCATCTTTCAGATCTCCCTTGATCAATGCGATGGCAAAGCCGATCCAGGTAAGGTAGCCGATGATGGAAAGCTTTTTTGATTCTTCTGGGTATGTTGAGAGTTGTTCCATGTTTTTTCCTCCTTTTTGCAGCATTGATCTGCCTCTTAGAAAGACGAATCGGGAGAAGCAAAGGTTCACAGAGCAGAGGAATAGAATAACCTTGTTCAGAAATTGAGATAATTTGACCGATTTTTGAATTTATTTCCGGAGAAATATTGGCTAAACCAACAATAAGATCGTGAGAAATGAAAGAAACAGGAACAAAAATGGAGGAGGATTCCTATGAAAAAGAAAATACTCATGGGAATATTGGCGGCGATGACAGCAGTATCCCTTGGCGTCTGTGGAGGCGCTTCCAAGGAAGAAAAGGGGGAAGGCGGACAGGCTGGCAGCTTCTGTATCGGGAGATACGGCTGACAAGACGGCATCAGGCGATCAGTCACTGATCATATACAGTTCGCTCACGGAGCCAATGATCGACAGTATGTTGAGCAAATTTGAAGAGGACACCGGAAGCAAGGCGGACTGCCTTGCTATGGGAACCGGAGACGCACTGAAGAGAATTGAGACGGAAGCCGGCGCACCGCAGGCGGATCTGCTTTGGTCGGGAACCATCGGAACCGTCTGCGCGGATTCAGAATGGGGCGTTTTTTACACTGCTGGGACCATCCGGTTGCGGAAAGACCACGCTGCTCCGAATGATTGCCGGGTTCAATTCAAAAGATAGACGAAAAGACAAATATAGACTAAAATACGAAAAAGGACTGTTCATATTCCGGAAAGTAGCATATGATAGGGGTGTGATTAGGGACGCCTAATTCATAGGTCAGGGTGCGCCCGGAAACAGAGCGGGGGTATTTCTGTTCCCATTGTATCCAAGCGATGAATCATGAAGGAGGAAGGATAGATGTCACTCATTAAAAAAGAAGTTGGAGAGTTTTTGGTCAAGGCATATCAGAACAGAGAGTTCAAGGATATCACAAAGGATGATCTGAAGGGAAACTGGAGCGTGCTGTTCTTTTACCCGGCGGACTTCACCTTTGTTTGCCCGACGGAGCTGGAAGACTTGCAGGATCACTATCAGACGTTCAAGGAGATCGGCTGTGAAATTTACTCCGTGTCCTGTGACACACATTTCGTACATAAGGCGTGGCATGATCATTCCGATCGGATTGAAAAAATTCAGTTCCCGATGCTGGCAGATCCCCGCCACGTGCTGGCAAAGGATTTTGATGTCCTGATCGAAGACGAGGGTGTGGCGGAGCGCGCCACCTTTATCATTGACCCGGATTGCAGGATTGTGGCATATGAAATTACCTCCGGAAATGTGGGGAGAAATGCCGATGAGCTGCTTCGCAAGGTTCAGGCGTGCCAGTTCGTCCGGGAGCATGGTGATCAGGTTTGCCCTGCGAGATGGCATCCGGGTGTAAGCACCATTAAGCCGGATATTGATTTGGTGGGTGCGCTGTAAAAGGCGAAGCTTCAAAATCAAAAGGATTGGCGCTGATAAAAGACTGCAGTCAGAATTGGCTGCAGTTTTTTCTGCAGAAAACCGAATGTCGGAGTGCCGGTGGGAAATGGAGGAATCAGGTAGAGGAACAGGGATATCGGACATCGATCAAAATGACATATGAGGAATATCAGACCATGTGTTGGGCGCTGAAGCGAAGAAAGGCGATTATAATCAGCGGAATTGTCTCGATGCTGCTTCTGGCGGCAGGTGGGATTTCATTACAGAGCGGGGATGCGGAAGAGGGAATCATTTGCTTCTCCATGGCATTGGCCTATCCGTGCTTGGTTTTTGGCTTTTACCGCTATTCCATGAACAAAAGCTATCGCTCACAGAAAATAGCAGCAGATAGCAGGCGGGTGGACTATGTGTTCTATCGGGATCGCATGGTAGTGCACACTGCTGCCAGCAGATCGGAAATCCGCTATGACCAGTTATACCGGGTGAAGGAAACGAAGACGAATTTTTATCTCATGGTTGGAGTCAACCAGAGCATGGCAGTGAAAAAGGAGCGTTGCTCGGACGAGTTGCTGGCTTTACTTAAGAGTCTTAAGGAAGAAAGAAAGGCGGGCATTCCGACCTCGGAACACTCGCCTTCTCGATGAAGCTTGATATTATGTTATGCTCGGATATGCCATTTTGTCCGGCATCAGAGCTTCAATGGTCCGGATGTGCCATTCTGTCCGGCATCAGAGCTTCAACAAGCCGAACGCGGAAAGGATGGAGCTGACAAAGATGATGAGCAGCGCAACGGGGGCGATGTAGCGAATGCAAACGCGATACAGCCCCTCGTTTCTAAACCGGGAGGAAATGCGGATTTCCTTCACGAGAGCATCGATTCCGGCCGCCTTGACAATCAGGAGACAGGTGGCAAGGGCAGCGATAGGCATCATGACAGCATTGGTGAGAAAATCAAAGAAATCCAGAAACTGCATGCCGATGATCGTGACGGAGCTCAAAACATTGTAGCCGAGGGAGGAGAGAGAGCCGAGCACGAGGATGATGCTGCACATCAGGAAGCACGCGGTGCCGCGCTTGCATTTTAACTCGTCAACAAAGGAAGAGACCCCTGCCTCCATCAGCGAGATGGAACTGGTCAGCGCGGCAAACAAAACCAGAAGAAAGAACAGTGCGCCAAGGGGTCTTCCTGCTCCCATGCTGTCGAACACCTTCGGGAGCGTGATGAAAATCAAAGAAGGTCCTGCCTTCAGCTGCTCGGGGTCTCCGCCTGAGAATGCGAATACGGCAGGGATCACCATCAGAGCGGCCAACAGCGCGATGCCGGTATCAAAGATCTGAACTTGATAGGTGGATTTTTCAATATCAACATCCTGCTTCATGTAGGAGCCGTATGTGAACAGAATTCCCATGGCGATCGAGAGAGAGTAGAACATCTGTTCCATCGCGGCGACCACGGCCATCCAGGTGAAGTGCGAGAAATCAGGGATAAAGATGTATTTTACCCCTGCCATGGCGCCGGGGCGGGTCATGGAGTAGACCGCGATGACCAGCGCCAGCACCACGAGGATTGGCATCATAACCTTGGTTCCCCGTTCAATGCCGCTCTCCACTCCCATGATGATGAGAAGGGCGGTCATGCCCGCAAAGAGCAGGAAACACACCTCGCTGCCGGAGGGACTGGTGATGAAATTTGAAAAATACCCGTTCTCTGCCACAGCTGCGGTGCCCTCTGCCACATAGGCGATCAGGTAACGCAGCACCCATCCGCCGATGACGCAGTAGTAGGCGACGATAATCATCGGAACAACGGCATTGAGGAGACCGCCGAGGCGAAATCCGCGGGAGTTGCTGAATTGACGGTAGGCACCGCTGGCACTTTGTCTTGTCATTCGTCCCAGCGTTGTCTCGGAAATCATCATCGTGTAGCCGAAGGTCACAGCCAGAATGACATAGGCCAGAATAAAAATCCCTCCACCGTACTTTGCGGCCAGATAGGGGAAACGCCAGATATTACCGAGTCCCACAGCGGAACCGGCAGTAGCGAGGACGTATCCCAGTTTACCGGAAAAATTGGCTCGACTGCTGTTTTGTTTGTTCATGCGGTTTACTCCTTTCCAACACTAAAACATAAAAGTATATTAGCTAAAGATTATAGCAGAGTTTTCCAAAGATGAAAGCAAAATCGAGCTGGAGAAGTGACAAAAATCCACTGTTTCCGCTCGATTTTGCTTGGTACTATTCAACATGAAACCGCATGAGATTGTAAAAAAAGAGAGAGTATGAAAAAAAGTCTGTAAATGGCATATGATCCTATGCGGGGTCTCCTGTGATACACTAATCCACAGGAGGCCTTTACTATGGCAAGAAAAGAAAAGCAACCAATCCACAAGGTAGTGATGACCGACGGGAAACGTCAGATCATCCAGCGACTGCTCCAAGAGTATGACATCGAATCCGCGGAGGACATCCAGGATGCCCTCAAGGATCTGCTCGGCGGAACTATTAAGGAGATGATGGAAGCCGAAATGGATCACCATCTTGGCTACGAGAAGTCCGAGCGCTCCGACTCTGATGATGCCCGAAACGGTTACAAGGAAAAGACCATCAACTCCAGTTACGGATCCATGAGAATCGAAGTCCCCCAGGACCGCAGGTCTACGTTTGATCCAAAGGTCGTCAAGAAGCGTCAGAAGGATATCTCAGACATTGATCAGACTTTGCTCAATATACCTCTTGGATCATCTTTAGAATTCATTAGTCTTACGGGTCCTCCAGATTGGTATTTTCGTCGCCAAGTATAAATGGAAGCACGACTATATCCTGTTTCTTCTGAGACTAATTGTACATTTTCCCCTTCAATAAAGCAGCGGCGAAGGATATCGAGCTTTGTTTCAAGTGATGGATGGAGAGGGTGATCCGGTGAGTTGTTGACTCTTCTTCGTTCAGCTTTCTTCTTAGGGGCAGCATTCCTCTCCCTTAACCATAAATATAAGCCCTGGCGACTCTCTGGGTACCCCAATATTTGAATGACTTTTGTGATGGAATGGCACTTATCATACAATGCCAAGGCTTTTTCTCGTTGTTCTTTTGAATACATTTCCTGCTCCTTTCGGAGCCCTAAAGTCCAGCTTTTTGTCCGCACCCCCTTATCATACTATTATCTCAAGCTAAGAACTTGTGTGGTTCGATTTAAATGATGCCGTGTTAAGCGATGAGGAGAATATGAATGGATGAATCAAAAATATCAGTGGCTAAAGAATTTCTGTTTCTATTTCAGCCCTTGTCCCTGGAAGACCGGGGCGAACTGGAAGAAAGACTTGTCGCAGAGGATATCTGTCAGACAATTGCTGTCTGGGGGAATACACTGATGGAACCGCCTGAAAGATTCCAGATCTGCAGGGACTGGGGGATAGGTATTAAATATCAGGAGATGGATTTTTTGGACACACTCGATGCCGGTGTCTATATTTGCAGGAAAGAGTTAAGCCGGAAAGATCTTACTATAGAAATGCGGACATACCTGATCGGAAGATTATTTCTATATCGCCAAGAAATAGCAGCGAGAGATTTTGTAAACAGAAATCCCAATACAATAATCTGCCGAAGACAGGGAAATCGTCCAAAGGGAATGTATGAAACAGCCGGAGAAATATCCAGGGAGTTGAATCTTGCTACGGGAACGATTTTAAAATATGGAAGATATGCTTCGGCAATTGAATCGATAAAACGGTTAGAACCATCCGTTGCAAAAGCGATACTCTCTCACCGTATTCGCATATCACATGAAGATCTTCAGGAACTGAACAGCAACGAAGAGAGAATTAGTATTTATGGAAGAAGAAAAACAAAAACATGCCGGTATGCAGGAGAAAAAAACCATCCGGGAAGTGAATCCTTCTATACATGAAATGCCAAAGTATGACCCGGATGCTGATATTCTGAACCTTATATACACCATTCCTTCCTGGATTTCATCGATAGACAGAGTAGAAAAAAATACAGATTTCAAAAGAACGACCTATCAGTCAAATCAGAAGCTGGCAAGTCAGATCGCATCTCTTCGAGGCACACTGGAGAGAGTTGAATTCAGATTGAAAGGAGTGATGTGATGTCTGAATATACACAGATGGAGTTATCCTCAGAATTTGAAGAAACCGCAGATGCGGGATATAATGAGAACAAGGTTTCTATAGATCTGCGGATCTTTGTTCCGGATGTTCATTTCGAATTGATTCCAATTAAGAATCTGCTGTCGAACCAGGAATACCAGCGGAACCTCTCTATCCAGCATGCAAAAAGAGTGGCTGAAAATTTTGACATCTATCAAATAAACCCGGTAAAGGTAAGCCGGCGGGACGGTGTAAATTATATTTTTAATGGTCAGCACACTGTGGAAATCGTGGCACTTATTTCAGGCTCCAGAGAAACGCCAGTCTGGTGCATGATCTATGACGATTTGGAGTATGAGCACGAAGCAGATATTTTTGCGAACCAGATGAAATATGTAAAAGCTCTTCTGCCGTATGAAATATTCATGGCAAATATCGAAGCAGGAAATGATGAGGAATTAAACATCAAGGCTTTAGTTGAAGATTTGGGAATGACAATTACGCCTTCAGCTGCTCCGAATGGAATCTGTGCAGTAACTACGCTGGAAAAAATCTATGACCGATACGGATTCAATGCTCTTCACAGAGTCCTGCGCTTGGTGATAGGAACATGGGAAGGAGCTCCCAATTCAACAAGCGCCAACATGCTGAACGGTGTGGCGAAGCTGATCGACGCATACGGAGATTCTCTGAAAGACGATGTTTTTAAGGAGAAGCTCAGTAGAGTTTCAGTAAAAGAGATCTCCAGGGATGCGAAAGAACGAAGAGCCGGAGCCCTGGGATATGCGGAAGTCCTTCTTATGCAATATAACATGCGGAGAACCAATAAGCTTCTTCAGTGGGAACGACTATACAAAACAATAAACAATAAACAGAAAACGCAAAACTAAAGATATGGTCTGCGTCAGAAAGAGACCATGAAAGTCATCGACAAGGCCCTCGCCGCAGCGGGGCCAAACACTTACTAGCTGCAGCTCATACACGGCTATAGCAGGGGGCCGAGCCTGCAGATGATGATTTCCGACTGGTATAAGTATAAACCGAAGGTGAAGCGGATCATTTATCAGAACGCCGAGCATGGTTACTCTGTCATCAAGTGCAAGGCGAAGAACTGGTAGGATCTCGTGACAGTGATCGGGTGAAGGACTTCGGGCCGGAGTACGCGCAAAAGATCGTCCGGCAGTTTGGCAGAGATAAGCTGGAGGTCATTGAAGAGATGCTGGATGAACTATGTCTGCTTGCGCAGCGGTATTCTCTAAATGGAGGCTTGGGAGAATCAGTCAAAGTGAACGAAAATGCCGATTTGGTATCAGATCAGATGCCGAAGATCCAGAACCGTTCGCAGGTAGAGAGGTGGGAGACTACATGACGCACATTCAGACCATACAGGGAGATATTACAAAAGTAATAGATGTGGAAGCAATCGTAAACGCGGCGAATACCAGTCTCCTTGGCGGAGGCGGTGTAGACGGGGCAATCCATCGGGCAGCCGGTCCAAAACTCCTTGAGGAATGCCGGACGCTTCACGGCTGCCGGACCGGTGAGGCGAAGATCACAGGCGCATATGAGCTTCCCTGCAAATATGTGATACATACTGTCGGACCGATCTGGAAAGGCGGATCCGGGAATGAGCCGCAGCTTCTGGCCGATGCCTATCGCAATTCCCTGCAGGTTGCACTGGACAACGGAATCCGGACAGTCGCATTCCCTTCGATTTCGACAGGTGCGTATCGCTATCCTCTGGAGGACGCAGCAAAAATTGCAGTGCAGACCGTTATAGATTTCTGCGAAGCCCATCCATACGCCTTTGATTTCGTGCGTTTTGTCCTGTTTGATCTGCGGACACGGCAGGCCTATGACGATGCAATCTGTATTTTGAGTATGGGAGAATAAAGAAATGAGCGTAAACCGATGTGGCTGGGAACTTAGTTCTGATAAGATGATCGCCTATCATGACCACCGCTGGTGCAATCCGGAACACGATGATCAGGAGCTTTTTGCCATGCTCATTCTGGAAGGCGCACAGGCAGGCCTTTCATGGGCTACGATCATCAACCGGGAAGATAACTACAGGAAGGCTTTCGATGGTTTTGACCCGAAGATCGTTGCTTTCTATGACGATGAAAAGATCAAAGCGCTGATGCAGGATGGAGGGATCATCCGTAACCGCAGAAAAATCCTGGCTGCTGTTTCCAACGCGAAAGCGTTCCTGAAGATCCAGGAAGAATTTGGGAGCTTTGACACATATATCTGGGGATTTACTGAAGGCAAGGTAATTGACCATCATCTGAAGACTGTGGAGGAGACGCCGGCGACTTCGGAGCTCTCCGAGAAAATCAGCAAGAGCCTGAAAAAGAGAGGCTTCAGTTTTGTGGGGCCGACGATCATCTACTCCTATTTGCAGGGAATTGGAATTTATAATGATCATATAGAAAGCTGTGATTTCAGGTAAGGCAGTGATCCGATAGCGCAAAAAGGATAGAGGCGGGTGAAAAGATCAATTTAAAAATGATGGAAAGATTTAGAGTTATGGGAAAAATTGTGGATTCAAGTGAAGAGGAAGCATAAAAATGTTTTGGAATACTGTGGCCGGAGCATATGACATATTTGTCAATGTCATTAATGGAAAAACGCATAGAGCGCTGAAAGCAATCGTAGGTGATCTGATCGAGCCGGAAGACCGCGTGTTGGAGTGTGCCTGTGGAACAGGGATGTTGAGCGCCGTAATCGCAGAAAAGTGCGTATCGCTCACAGCGACTGATTTTGCGCCGAAGATGTTAAAATATGCCGAAAAGAATTGTGCTGCTTTCAGAAATGTAGTCTTTCAGCAGGAAGATATTCTCTCGCTGGATTTCCCGGATAATTCTTTTGACAAGGTGGTCGCAGGGAATGTGATTCACTTATTGGACGATCCTTTGAAGGCTCTCGGTGAGCTGAATCGAGTGTGCAAGTCTGATGGAAAGCTGATTATTCCTACCTACATGAAGCGGGATCAGAAGAGCGACATCAGCAGTTTTGTCAGGATTGCAGGAAAAGCAGGCGCTGATTTTAAACACCAGTTTACTCTGGATAGCTATCGAAAGTTCTTCCTGGACGCCGGGTATGCGGATGTAAAGGTGCGGCTTGCTGAGGGACGTATCCCCTGTGCAGTGGCTTCAATGACGAAGAAATGCGGATAAGTAATATGTGCCCGTCTTTTACGAAGCGGCCTGAAGTAAGAACAGATTCCGATGAATGAGTGCGGTGACGGTATGAGACCATCGCCGCACTCATTCATCATCCTGCTTATTGTAGTATTGTTCCGCCAAACTAAAATAAATTTACTGTCAGCGCAGATCCTTGAGATGCTCCATGTTATGGCGAACACTGTCGCAGCATTGAGCGAACTCGGCCCTTTCTTCCGGAGTCATGGGGATTTCTACTACTTCTTCGACACCATTGGCTCCAATGACAGCGGGAACGCCCACAAAGAGCTTATCTTGGCCATACTCTCCCTGCAGCTCAGTGCTGACAGGCAGAATCTGTTTTTCATTCGTGAAAACGATGTGAACAAGCCGCGCCAGTGTAGAGCTAATGCCATACTCCGTGCAGAATTTTCCGGAAAAGGTGACCCAGCCCGCACCAATGACCTCTTTTTTCATGGCCTCGTGGTCAAAGCGGAAGCGTTCGTCTTCCCCGGCCCACTCCGTTAACGACTGTCCTCCAAAGGTGACAGCAGACCACGGCACCATCTGTGCTGCGCCATGTTCGCCCATCATATATGCACAGATGGACTTGTGGTCTATTCCGGTCTGTCTGGCCAGCGCCGAGCGAAGGCGGGAGCTGTCGAGCCCGGTACCTGTGCCGAATACCCGTCCCCGGGGAAGGCCGGAGAGCTGTGCGATCTCCTGCGTCACGATATCACAGGGGTTCGTAATGTTTATGATGATGCCGTCGAAGCCGGAATCCATAATCTTTTTTACATAGCCATCTACAGCCGGGATTGTAAAATCCATCTCGGTCAGGCGGTCGTGAGTACCGCGCAGGAGATTGATGTCACCGACACTGTTGACCAGCACATCACAGTCTCCGGCATCAGAGAAGTCACCCACCCGTACCGCAATGCGGTGCGGCAGATAGGCCACCGAGTCAAACAGATCCTGGCATTCGCTGACGGCCTTGTCGTGGTTCTTGTCTATCAGGATAATCTCGTCGGCAATGCCCTGCACCGCCAGACTATAGGCGCAGTGCGCTCCTACATGTCCCACACCGATAATGCCAACAACTCGTTTTTTGTTCATCATATTTTTTGTCCTTTCTATTCTTATATATACTTCTCAGATTGTTACGTTTGTAAACAGAACATTGTTGTTGGGACAGATCATATTTGACACCAAGCGTTGCTGCGCCAAGTATACCACAAATGAGGATAGTCACATCCATCCACATAATATAATCAAAAGTAAAAAATGAAAGAAGCAGCTGTGTAAGCTAATTGGTGCTGCAAGTGCATCTATGTTATCGACATTTAAACCTATTCCAAGTATTATTATTGGAGCGGTGTTTTATAATGAAACCATATATACGCGCACTCTTTTAAGTTCAACCAAGAAATCATAACGGAGATGGATAAATATGAAAACAAAGCGATCATGGCGTGCGAGATTTAATTATTGGTTTGACGAGCATATTTCGCGGGGCGCAACACAGCAGTTTTTGCTTCTGTTCGGTTTTATTCTGTCCGTCATGATAATTATTGGGGCATTAGCTGCTTTTTTTCATGCGACACGCTTGATACGGAGTATGTGGCAGCACTGGAGAGACTGAGTCAGCTGGAACGCCTGCATCTGATGAGCCGCTGGACGATCAATCCCGGCTATCTGTCCGGCCTTACCGGCTTGAAGGAGCTCTACTTTGATGAGCCCTGGGTGGATGGAGAACTGTTTCCTGTACTGGCTTCTCTGCCGGAGCTGGAGAAGGTGACGCTTTCTGTAGAATATTTGTATCAGGACATAGGGAGATTGTTGGAATTGTCCTCTCTCAGGGAACTGCACCTGATCCCGGATTCCTTCTCCACGGACACGCTTTACGTCAGGATGGGGGCACTTCTGGTGAATACGAATCTGAAGATACTGAGCCTGAACGGCTTTAAAATTCACGATATGGACGTAGAGAATCAGGGAAAAGAGCCTTATTTTGGAACGAGAGCCAATGAGTTCCTGAGCCATTTCTCCGGTCTGGAGGAACTGGAGCCCAGAAGCAATCATCTTCAGGATCTGGAGTTCGTCAGATCCATGCCAGAGCTGCGGATACTGGATATCTCCGACAATTATGTGACGGATGTACAGTCCCTGCTCAGCTGCCCAAGACTGGAAAAGCTCATTTGCAAAGATAATCAGATTCGAAATCTGGAGATATTGCCGGAGACGGTGGAGGTTGTGCAGTAGCGGTTGTGAGAAATAAGAGTCAGAGCGCATATCGTCTCTGTGAAAAGAGATGATATGCGCTCCGGTTTTCAAGCGGATCCGTTATGCAATCATACTTACAATAAAGGCTGCGACAATACCAGCCAGAGACATCACGATATTTTGACTGACACATAGAGTTTTCATGGTAGTCCTTGCATCATATCCCATAAACTCACTGAATACCCAGAAGAAACTGTTATTGACGTGAGAGCCGAGAGAGGCGCCGGCGCTTATGGAAAGAAATGCTTCCAGCGGAGTCAGAAGACCAGCTTCGCATAGTGGTACGGACAGACCTGCAGCCAGAAGACCTGCGACGCTGGCAGAGCCCTGAGCGAATTTAGAAAAGCCGGCGATCAGGAAGGGAACGAGGAGAACTGGAATATGGGTACTGACCAGAAGGTTGGCAATGGTCTCACCGACACCGGTCGCACCTACTATTTTGGCCAAGGCCCCTCCGGCAGCAGTGATGAAGACAATGGGACCAGCGATTTTCAGTGCGTCTGACATAGGAGCATATCTCTCGTTCTCAGGTAAGTAACTGGCCAGACATACGACAGAAGTCACGATACCCAGCGCCAGGGCGATGTTCTTATTACCCAGAAAAGAGAGGGGAGACAAGAGGATACTGTCTTCAGAAAGAAACTGAGAACAGACGCTGTTCATCAAGATGAGCAGAATTGGAACGATGATAGGAGCAATCGCGGCGGAAAGAGAAGGCATTTCGTCTTCCCTGAGATTGAAATTGATCACCTTGTCCTTTTCACTCTCCAGCTGCGTGAACCAGCTGTCAGGCTTACGGCAGAGATAGAATTCGCCAAAGGCCCAGACGCAGATTGTGATAAAGAGTGCACAGGGAAGTCCCCACAGAATAGAAGTTCCGATATCCAGACCGAGCACTGCGATGATGGCGAGGGGAGCGGGGGTCGGAGCGACAAAAGCATTGGTAGACAGCAGGGAGCAAGCAGTTACTGTGCCGAGTGCACAGGCGTTTTTGCCACTTTTTTTTGCGACCGATTTGATTAGTGGGCTGAGCAGAACCATAGCCACGTCACAAAACACGGGGATCGCGACCAGAAAGCCAGTGATGGCAAGAGCTAAAGTGGCGTTTTTATTGCCGGTGATTTTCAGCATACTTGTAGCAATCCTCTGACAGGCGTTGGACTTTTCGAGATAAATGCCAAGAATCGTGCCAAATATCACCAGAAGACCGATACTTTTGCAGGTTCCTGCAAATCCGTCTATAGTCGTACTGATTGCGGTGCTGGTGCCAAGCTGACAGGCAATTCCGATACCGAGGCTGGCGAGCAGCATACATATGAAGGGGCCAAGCTTGGTCTTCATCATGAGAAGCATCATAAGAGCCAGACCGATCAGAAAAATGATCAGATTCATCATAGTCGTTACCTTCCTTTCCATGGGACAGTGCTGAAACGAGGATTATTCGTATAACCAGGTGCAGCCGGTGGCAACGCTGCCAACGACTTTTCGGTAGGTTTTCAGAAAACCGGTTGCCGGATGATTCTCAGGGCGCTTGATATGCTTTAAACGTTCCGCGAGTTCTTCGTCACTGAGTTCCAGGTGGATGGTATGGTGCGGAATGTCAATTTCTATCATATCTCCATTTTGCACAGCTGCGATGGGGCCACCCTCCCAGGCCTCCGGGCTGACATGACCGATGCACGGGCCCCTGGTAGCGCCGGAATACCGGCCATCTGTCACCATGGCGACACTGGTATGGAGTCCCATGCCGACCAGCATGGCAGCGGGGATGGACATCTCACGCATGCCGGGGCCGCCTTTCGGCCCTTCATAGCGAATAATCAGAACACAGCCGGGCTGAATCTCTTTATTGGCCATGGCATGGCGCAGATCATCCTCCGAATCGAAGCATACGGCAGGGCCTCTGTGGTGAAACATTTCTGGAACCACACCGCTTTTCTTTACCAGACAGCCGCGAGGGGCCAGATTTCCGTAGAGTACGGCATAGCATCCATCCGGATAGAGAGGATCATCACAGCTATGGATGATTTCGGAATTGACAGGGCGACAAAAGGCATCCAGATATTCTCCAATAGTGCCGCCCATGGCAAGTTTGCATGACTCGTTTAGATACGGACGTATGGCCTTCAGAGTAGCGCCAACACCGCCTGCCTTGTAATAATCATACAGATTGTATTTGCTGCTGGGTTTGAATTTAGCGATGCAGGGGACATTGCGCTGAATCTCGTCGAAGCGTCCTATGTCCAGGTTCATTCTCATAACCTTGGCCAATGCACAGACATGAAGCTGTGCATTGGTCGAGCCACCGGTGGCGGCGATGTGCCGCAAACCATTTATGATACTGTCCTCTGTGACAATATCGCGGAAACACACAGCATTTTTCGTAAGAGTCACGATCCGTTCCCCTACGTCTCTTGCCTGTTTATATTTGGTATTGCTGCAGAACAGCATTGTGGTGCTGTCTATGGGGCACAGGCCTATGGCTTCAGCGAATACGCCCATGGTATTGGCAGTTCCGTACATGGAACAGGTGCCGCAGGAGTTGCAGATGTTTTCACGATACCGGGTGAAGGTTTCTTCAGAAATTTTATCGACATTTCTTGCGCCGATGGATTCCTTGAGGTCTGGAGTGACATAGGTTCCTTCCGGTGCTTCGTAGGGAATCATGCTGCCAGCCGTGAGGAACAGACAGGGCTTATTCAGTGCGGCGGCGGCCATCAGCATGCCCGGCACGATTTTATCACAGCTGCACATGAATACGATGCCGTCAAAGTTGTGGGCACGGGCCATACCTTCAATGCTGGCAGCAATCAGATCGCGCTCCGGGAGAATGGTATGCATACCATCCCCCTGGGCCATACCGTCACAGGGAGCCGGTACGTTGAATTCTCCGGGGACACCGCCTGCGGCCCAAATCCCTTCCTTTACTGATTCCACTAGCTGTTTAAAGGGTTTGTGACCGGGATTCACGTCGGTGTAAGAGTTGGCGATGCCGATGACGGGCTTTTTTAAATCTTCTGTTCGATACCCGCAGGCGTTCATCAGGCCGACCCAGTATGCTTCCTGAGGATTCGCAGCATTGCGGTTTGGTTTGTAATCAGGCATATTTTCCCTGTTCCTTTCTGATATGAGTAAGATTTCTGTCTATCTTCCCTGTTCCTTTCTGATATGAGTAAGATTTTCTGTCTATCTTCCCTTGCTTGTTTTATGCAATAGTAACAAAAAATAAACCCAAAGAAAAACAGATATTACGTGATATAAACACAAGAATAATATTGTGATATATTGATGATATGTTTCGATGGGATCAAAAGGCAGGAGACAGTATTCGCGCAGTATCTCGCATATGGATGTGTTTACAGGGGAGCAGAGCATGAAGATCAATCAACAGATGTTCCTGTTGGCGGTGGAGGAGATGAACTTTACACGGGCGGCACAGCGTGCCTGTGTGACACAGCAGTGTCTGAGCAATCATATCTCACGTCTGGAGGAAGAGTACCGGGTAAAGTTGTTCGATCGTCGTCCAAAGCTGGTCCTGACCGATGCCGGACGTCGGCTATATGAGTCTCTGCTGCAGATTCAGCGCATTGAAGAAGCGGTGAAGCTGCAGTTATCCAGTGATTATCAGTTCATGACGGGAGCGCTGCGCTTCGGTGCGCACACAAGTCGTTCCCAGGTATTGCTGCCGCCAGTGATACGTGATTTTCGGGAAATGTTTCCGAACGTACATGTTTGTATCTCCTCGGGGCAGAGTAGCCAATTCAGGAGGGATGTAATGGAGGGGCATTTGGATCTTGCATTGACTGTGAATGCAAAACCGATCCGGCATATGGCACAGGAGAGCATAGGAGAAGAGCGAATCTATCTGATTGCTGCTGAGGAACTGTTGCAGAAACGAATTGGTTCATGGGATGTTAGTCGGAAATCCATCACAGTGGAAGAGTTGGCAATGCTTCCTATGACCTGTAACCCAAATGTCAGCACGCTGCAGGATGTGGTGGAAAATTTTCTGATGAAGAAGGGGATTGTACAGAATATTGTTTGCCATGTGGGAGACTACCAGACACAAATGGAATTATGCCGTCTCCGACAGACTGCTTTTTTCTGCCCGGAAGGTTTTCTGCTGGGGAAAGACCTCTTTCAGAACCGGAGAGATGTTTCTGAACAAGTCAGAATCTTATCAGTGGAGGATCTGGTTGAGACGGTGAGGCTGGATCTGATATCTAATTCACTGCACTATCATCCGGTCTATTTTACGGAATTCAGTCGTATCTTTCACAGGACATACATGAACTATATGGCAGCTGTTCGAAAAAAAGTTGCTGCATTTTTTTGAATCACGAACAGTGAGTATTACAGAAGACAGTTGCTTTGATAAAAATTATCCCGGGGACCATAGTTTTCGCATGAAATATTTCGTATGATAGAGGCGTCAAAGCGCTTCAAACCGGGAAGGGCAGGATGATATGTGGGAGGAAGCTGCTGCAAAAGCAGAAGTGAGTGTTGAGGAAAATCATTGGATCAGAACAGGTATGGTATGCCGAGTGGCGGGAGGTGTTTATGAAAAGACAGTTTAGCTTGTTATCGGGGAGAGCGGCGGGACTTCGTCTGCTCGCAGCTGTGACTCTGACAGCGTTGCTGCTGTCCGCCTGTGGGGGGAAGGGGGCAGAAGGGAGTAAGAGCACTGCGATGCAGAGCGCGGAGACTGCCGCGGAAGGTTCGGCGGAGACGAAGCTGAAGGAGAAATCAGAGGGAAAGCAGAAGGCAGCGACAGCACTCCCGGAGACACAGACGGCGGCGGAGCAGACGCATTTTCTTCATCCCATCATTACCATCAAGCGGGATTTTACAAGCAGTGATGGAAATACTGGTGCGGAGTGCCGGGCAGAGCTCTGTGAGGTATCTCTGCCGACAGAATACTATCCCGGCATCGGCATCAATGAGGCAGAGCAGTACAGCGCGCTCTCCCACGCACTGTCTGACTACTACGAACGGGAGGAGGAGCGCTATGCAGAGTGGTATTCTGATCTTATTTCACGCATGTATGAATATGAAGCGGAGGGATTTACCGCGTCCTATTCACATGAACAGAGTGCAGTGATCTCCCGGGCGGATGATAAGGTGCTCAGCGTCCGCTGCCATGTGTTCAGTTACGAAGGCGGTGTTCATGGCATGTACAGTATGTACGGGGAGAATTTTGATGTTCAGACGGGGAAAATGCTCTCTCTTCCGGATGTGATCTGCGATGCGGACAGAGCCGGGGAGCTGATCTATCATTTTTTGAGAGCGGAATATCCGGAGCTGAATATCACTCCGGAGACCTATGGCCCGGACTATTTTCGTGAGCAGCTGAGAGAAGGCTATGAGAACGTCGGCTGGGCTATGGATTACAGTGGTGTGACGATCTTCTACCCGCCCTATGAGCTTGGCAGCTACGCAGACGGTTTGCAGGTTGTGACGCTCTCCTCTGCGGCGCACCCGGAGATATTCAATCCGGAATATATCTACGCTGGACAGGATTTTATCACACCTCTGAATCAGGAGAGGAAGACCTATGTAGATCTGGACGGCGACGGGGAGCTGGAGGGAATTCAGCTGTACGGTTCTTATGACGCGGCAGGAGACTGGGAGTCATTCTCGGCTTATACGATCAATGTGGATGGCAGGGGGTATCCGTACAGTTTTGATACGCCCATCTACGGAGGACAGGGCTATATCCTGTACCGTGGTGGAAAGTACTATCTCTATTATTATGGATCTGGAGATAATGACTGCAGTGGTCTCTTTATTTATGAGCTGAGCGCTGACAAAGCGCCTGTGCTGCTGCTGGAGAACTGGAATCTGAATGAGGACGGCGCCCTCCGTTTTGATGAGAATCAGGGCTTTGACTGGATCGAGGAGAGGTACAGCTTTACAGATCCGCAGTGTACTGTTCTGAGCTCCAGCTCTGAGGTGCTGAGTACGGTAGATGTAGACAGCCTGTACCAGATTAATGAGAAGGGACTGCCGGAGGCGCTCTCATCGCAGGGCTTCATTCCGGAGGGGCGCCGCTGGGATATGAGGCTCAAGAGAGAACTTGAGGTGAGTGTTCTGGATGATGAGGGAAATATCTCCGGGCGCACAAGCGTACCTGCGGGCACAAGATGCCGGATATGCCGCGTCGGGCTGGAGGACAGGACGGCAGATCTCATCTTCTACGGGGAGAAGACGCTGACAGGAAGGGTGCAGGTAGAGCTGGACAGTGATTGGATGCACAGCATCGACGGAGTCGATATCCATGAAATCTTTGACGGGCTGATATTCGTGGGCTGAGTTGGATTAATGCTGTGAGAGAAGAGAGAAGGGACTGCGAGAGAACGGATTTCCGTTGTCCCGCAGTCCCTTCCCGTATAGAAAAGCAAGGTTTGATATGCAGCTTAATTTGTATAGTTGTCGAAATAACCCTGAATGTAGACGATCGGCGTGCCCTTGTCTCCGGAGCCGGAGGTCAGGTCGCAGAGACTGCCCAGCAGATCTGTCAGCTGACGGGGGGTCGTGCCCTGCGCTGCCATCTGGCCGACGAGATGATCGGACTTTTCGTGAATGGCGTTCCGGATAGCATCCCTCAGCGCGTCTCCGCTCAGATCCTTAAAATCATTGTCCGCGAGATACTTCAGCTTCAGCTCGTTCGGCGTTCCCTCGAGTCCGCTGGTATAGCCGGGGGAGATCACCGGATCTGCCAGCTCCCAGATCTTGCCGACCGGATCCTTGAAGGCGCCGTCGCCATAGACCATGACCTCGATGGTTTTCCCGGTGCGTTTTCTGACCTCTTCCTGAATGGCGAGCACCAGCTTGCTGCATTCGCGCGGGAACAGCTTGATCTGTTCCTCTGTTGATTTGTTGGAGCCAAGCAGACCGTAGGTCTCATTGTAGCCGGAGCCATTGATCGGCTGATTCATGATATCGTCAAGGCTGCGGACGCACTTTGCGCCGTGCCTGTTGAGGAGTGCCTTTGTGCGCTTCCGGGTGTGGATATCGCAGTTGATGACATAGGGCGTATGCTCCAGTATGGTCAGGGGGCTGTTTGAGAAGATGATCTCGCACTCCTTGCCAAGGCCCTCTATAAGCTCCTTGTAGTAGGAGACATAGTCCATGCCGGTAAATCTATGCTTCTGGAAGCCGAAGTGCTGACGATACTCCGCTTCTGTCAGCGTATCCTTCCAGGGATCAAGACCGGAGGCATCCACCTGATCGAGAGAGACCAGATGATTTCCCACCTCATCGGCCGGGTAGGAGAGCTGAAGGATGATCTTCCTTACATCTGCGCTCGCGATGGCTCTCAGGATGATGGCAAAACGGTTGCGGCTCAGGATCGGAAAGACAACGCCGACTTCTTTTCCGGCAAAATCTTTATTGATATCCTCTGCCACCTGTCCAATGGTTACATAGTTACCCTGCGTGCGGGCCACAACGCTCTCTGTGATCGCGACGACATCCTTCTGTCCGATTTCTACATGCTCCTGACTGTAGAAGCGCTCCAGTATATCCGGAATGATTTGAACTAAATTGTCCCCGGCCTTGAAGATTGGTGCGCGCAAGCCTCTGACGACAGTTCCGACGATTCTTTCCATAAATAGATCTCCTTTGTGATTGGTGGACTGCTATCTAGCATAATAGCCGAAATCATGATATAAGTGAAATAAAAGTATATAACATCAGACATAAGCTGGAGTAATATCAAAATGAATTTGAATCATTATCAGGTTTTTGTGACGGTTGCGGAAAAAGGAAATTTTTCAAAAGCGGGGCAGGAGCTGTTTTTGAGTCAGCCTGCCGTATCACAGATGATGAGTCAACTTGAGCAGGAGCTCGGCTGCAGGCTGTTTGTGCGACAGTCCAGGGGAGTAGTTCTGACGGTGGAGGGGCAGGAATTTTATCATCAGGTCAAAACAGGCGTGCAGGCTCTGGAGCAGGCAAATCAGCGCATGCAGGAAATGAAGCTGCTGGAATGGGGCGTTCTGCGCCTGGGAGTTTCAGATACGATCTCACGCTATGTTCTGCCGAAGCGCCTGAAAAAATTTTCCAATCGGTATCCGCGTCTTCGCATCAGTATCCGGAACGGAACCTCCAGTGAGCTGGAACATATGCTGCTCAGTGGAGAGGTGGATCTTGTCTTTGGATTCATGCCTCAACATTTGGAGGAAGTGGAGTTCTGCACATTAATGACGCTTCATGAGGTCTTTGTGACGTCGAGGGAATATGCCCGGGAGCTTCCGGAGCTTCTGACTGCGCAGAATATTCATCAGATCAAGATCATGATGCTGGATCGGAAGAGTCAGACCAGAAAGCAGATCGATGCGCATTTGCTGCTGCAGAATATCAGCCTGAACCCGGAGGTGGAGCTGGCCAATTATGAACTGCTGGCAGAATTTGCAAAGGAGGGGCTGGGAGTCGCCATACTCGCCCGGGAGCTGATTGAGGATCTCCATGTGCTCCGCTCCAATATTGATCTGCCGACGCGGGACGTGGGCTTCTACTATCAGAGGAAAATACCCCTGTCCCATGCGGCAAAGGCATTTGTGGAAACCATGATACAGTAAGTGCGAGTTGTATCGTTTCTGTAAATATGCTAAATTAATAATATTCCATAAATAACGCTATATAATTTGGATTTGTTTTGTTTATTATTTCAAGAGAGTGTTAATTCCGTAAGACCATTCCCAATAAGGCAGAACAGATTGACGAACTGCCTCAGTACGGAAAATATCGCAAACCGAATACTTTGAAACAAAGGGTAGAGCGGAATGTCACAAAATGATTCATCAACAATGACTGCAAATATGATAAGCAGAAAGCCGTATACACCGAGAGGTGTAAGTACGGTTTGGGAGGGAGTGGAAACAAGTCCTTTTTATGTGGAGGATGCGTGGAAGCTTACCTCATGTACTTCTCATTAGACGCAAGGATCTGTTTGCCCTGCAAATCTTCCCGCTTCACCTGATAGAACAGGTATGCCTGGCAGCAGTATATGATGTCGTTCAGAATTGTTTCCGGGGCAACGGTGCGCTGCCGGTTTTTCAGGAACCTTAAAAGAGAGGTGGCTGAGAAGCGAAAACGGGCGCACTGTCACCAATCAGCGATCCCATAGAGCGGTCTTCTCCGAAAAGAAGGGTTGCATATTTTGTGGAGCAAGGGTAAAATAAAAGATAAAGCAATATGTTAATAACACGAAATAAGTCCGGGAATGGCAGGGAAATTTTATGAAAAATGCACAAAAAATCGCTGCAGCAGCTGCATCACTTTTTTTGGTGGGGCATCTGTTTTTGTCTGATGTAACCGTATTTGCGAATCGGGGCTCCCAAATGGAACGTGCCGCCGCTACGAAAAGTAATGCCGGGCGCGGCGAAGCAGAGTCCTTTGAGGCAGAGGGTTTCGTTTGGGACGATATCCCGTTGGCGACGGAAAGCAACGGTGATCCGACAGGTCAAAAAGCGACGGACAGCAATGTTATGCTGAGTCAGGCGAGGGAAGGCAGACAACCTGAGAGCAATGTGCAATACCAGGGAGCGCTCAGCGATCATGCAAACTATACCTTCAGCTTTGAACTTGACAGAGATGAGTTCAGCGACGTCCAAAACCAGCACGCTGCATATTATAACTACGGTGTGATGCATCCCGAGGCGCCGTTCTTTGACCGGGCTGCATGGGCGCTCAAAAGTTTTTCTGTCGAATATGAATTGCATATAAAAGATAGCGGAGAATCCCTGCTGGGCGGTATCTTCTATGATGAGGATCAGTACGAATGGAAGACCCATATGTCTTTCCGGGACATTCCGATTGATTACCCGAAGGTCATCGTGGAATATTACAACGGGGATGAGGGAAACTACGTCCCGAATGCACTGCTGCATTACGATTTGTATCTGGATGCCTCGGCGGAACAGAAGTGCATGATTCTTCGGCTTCCCAGCATTCAGCCGACATGGGAATGCGACGACCCGGGGAAAATGCTGCGCATGGAAAACCCGCACATTTGGTCCGGAACGCTGTATTTAAACGGCAAGGAAGGAGACGATCAAAAGGACGGAAGGACGGAAAAAAATGCCGTAAAATCCGTTAAAAGAATTAAGGAGCTTCTCGGGGGGAGCAGCAGCGCAGACGGAGGGAGCGGTGCGGAGACCGCGCTCTTCGGAGGGGGAAACCGGTCCCCCATTCTTGCAGATCCCGTTTCCGTGGTTGTCACAGGGACAACAGACATAGAGGGAGATGCCTTGAGCTTCCCGGAAATCAGAGCAAAGTTTTTGCGCGGCAAAACCTTTAACCAATATCTGTTTCGTGTCCCCCAGGGAAAAGAAGCCACCCTCTCTCAGGTTATAATAGACGGCAATTCGGAGAACAACACGGGAATCGAAACATCACTGATGGAAGTGTGCCAGGACGGGGTCTTAAATATCAGGGAGGGAACCGTTCTCCGAAACAATCAAATAAAAGCGTTGCCTGACGATGCCACGAACGGCGGCGGCATTTATGCATACCATGCCACCGTAAATATGACAGGCGGCATAGTGGAAGAAAATCAGGCGACACGCGGCGGCGGCATTCAAATTAGCGGTTCTGTGATGAACTTTTCCGGCGGCGTTGTTCGAAAGAACCGATCCGAACGGGTCAGAGATGACAGCGTGACACCGGAACAATATTATGCCGCAGGCGGTGGAATCTTAGTCTGCAACGGCGGGACGCTGAATCTGTCCGGAAACGCGGAAGTCAGAGACAATTATTCGGGAGAAGTGGGCGGAGGCATAAGCCTTGGAATGAGAGTGTGGGGGCCTACGAACACCCTGAACATGGATGGGGGGACAATCGACGGAAATGTGGCAGGGTCCTCCGGCGGCGGGCTGTTTGTGCAGGCAAAATATTTCTCTGGAGGTCCGTCCCGGGCCTACGTTTTTGGCGGAAGGATCACAAATAACAGAATGGATGGCAGCGGCGTCACAGATAGTGATTTCGGAGGCGGCGGGATCTATGTAAACGGTGCAAATGATAAATACGGCATACAGGGAGCCAACGGGGAGTTGTATCTTAAGAATGCTGTCATCACAGACAACACGGCCAGCTGGCACGGCGGCGGCTATGCAGCGTGCCCCATTTCACACACCATTTTTTATTTGACAAACGGCGTTGCCCTGTATGGAAATCACGCGTATTCTGCAGAAGACTTTTTTCTGCTTTGTGCACATGTCTACGGAACACACGGAGGGAAGCCGGAATATGAGCTTTCGGAGCGCATGCTGGGAGGGGTTCCGTACCAATGGAAGGAGAGGAATGGTTCTCTGTTCCCGAAAGAACGATATCAGGGGCAGCTGACGCAGGATCGCGACACCATCGGCCTACATACAGAGGAGAGGGGGAATCTCCTGACCCGGAAGCTTGCCAAGGTGTGGATCACCGGAAATACTTCCGCGACGAGAGGCGGAGGCATCGGGACGAACGGCACGGTCATCATCGGTGAGGACGAGGCCAACACCAAAATTTCCGTGGTGAAGAAATGGGAGGCGAGTGCCGATGGCGAAGATGCCCATCCGGATTCCGTCACCGTGGAGCTGATCGGAACGGCGGCAGGGGTGTCCGATGTGATTGAGCAGAGAACATTAAGCGCAGAAAATGATTGGAAGACCACATTTGAAAAGCTGCCGAAATACCAGGGCGATGCGGAAATCACATACACAGTGCGGGAAGCAGAGGTGAAGGGATATACCGGAACTGTGAGGGGAAGCGAAGCGGACGGATTTGTGATCACCAATAAAAAGGACACGCCGCCGGTGCCGCCGACACCGTTGACGCCGCCGAAAACGGAGGTGAAGGTAACAAAAGAGTGGATTCTTCCGGGCGGCGAGCAGCCATCGGGCAGCGTGGAAATCATGCTCTGCAGAGACGGGGCAGAGACCGGCGAAAGACGGATCCTGAATGGAGACAACCATTGGAGCGCAGTCTTTTCGGATCTGCCGGTGGTGGAGCAGATTGATTCAAAACACCCGTATGAATATAGCGTAAGGGAAGTGGGAGAAACAGGGAACCGCATCACCTTGAACGGAACCGAGTATGGAGTGATTTACGCCGGAACGATGGAGGAGGGATTTACGGTCACCAACAAACGGGAGCCAAAATCACCGCCGCCGACACCGTTGACGCCGCCGAAAACGGAGGTGAGGGTAAAAAAAGAGTGGATTCTTCCGGGCAGTGAGCAGCCCCCTGGAAGCGTGGAAATGGTGCTCTGCAGAGACGGGGTAGAGACCGGCGAAAGACGGATCCTGAATGGGGACAACCATTGGAGCGCAGTCTTTTCGGATCTGCCGGTGGTAGAGCAGATTGATTCAAAACACCCGTATGAATATAGCGTAAAGGAAGCGGGGGAAACAGGGAACCGCATCACTTTAAACGGAACCGAGTATGGGGTGATTTACGCCGGAACGATGGAGGAGGGATTTACGGTCACCAACAAACGGGAGCCGAAATCTCCGCCGCCGGAGGAACCGAAGAAGCCGAGAAATCCGGGGGGCGGGAATCCGCCGCCGGATCGCCCGGGGAAACCCAAATCCCCGCCGCCGGATCAACCGGGAAAACCCAAATCCCCGCCGCCTGTTTTGACGCCGTCCACCCCGGTCAAGATGGAGAAGCCGGGGCAGAGCATGCCGAAAACAGGGCAAGGGAAAGCAATTTTCTGCGCCGCCTGGATGTTGATTCTGTTTGCGGCACTCTTCTTTCTTCGAGAGGTTCAGAATGAACGCTTGAGACGGCGCCGTCACAGAAAAATCCACAGATAATTCTCTCAGGCAGCACCCGTACCACATCATTCTTCCAACTGACAACAGGTTTACTCCATCGCCTATTACGGGCAGCATTGACTTTTCAGGAGCTCGGGCTATAATGAGCTTGAGTGTAACGCCGCGCGGAGAAGCTCCGGCGGGCTGTGTGAGGGGGAGCGCCCTGACATGGTATACAGAAATAACGCGATGGGAGCCTGTGTGCAGGTTGAGAGGGTGCGGAGCAAGCATCGACCGCCAGAAACAGGTGCTTTATACCTTGGCGGATCGCGTTTCACAGAGTTTACAAAAGCGTATCCGGAAGGATGCGCTTTTTATTATGGGCACGCACCGGACCGCAGAGAGTGCTTTGCCAGGATTATAGAAAGGAAGAAATATGAAAACGAATCAGCAGCTCACAAGACTCAGCTTTATGGGAATGATGATCGCTATCGGCGTAGTGATTTCGCCCGTGCTTCGCGTCGAGGGAATGTGCCCGATGGCACATCTCATCAATATCACCTGCGCTGTGTTTCTGGGCCCCTACTATGCCTTTTTCTGCGCGCTGGTCATCGGGATACTGCGCATGATGTTCATGAGCATTCCGCCGCTCGCACTGACCGGAGCAGTGTTTGGAGCCTTTCTCTCCGGTATGCTGTATCGTCTGTCGAGAGGAAAGCTGCTCTGGGCTTTTCTCGGAGAGGTCATCGGAACCGGAATCATAGGCGCGATTATTTCCTATCCTGTCATGACCCATATCTGGGGAAGAAACGGTCTGAGCTGGTTTTTTTATGTGCCTTCCTTTGTGGCAGCGACGCTGATCGGAGGGAGTCTCGCATTCTTCATGCTGAAGCAGATGCAGAAGTCCGGGCTGCTCTCCAGATTTCAGGCGGCGCTTGGCTCGCGCGTTTACACCGGGGGCAGTCAGCTGCTGAATGACTCCATCGGAATTGCAGTGCTGGGGTTTGTGGCTTATCTGGTCACAGTCGTTCTGGTGAACAGCTTTGTGCCGGAGCCGGGAGCGGCGGTGAATGCAATCAAGTATCTGGTGCTTGCGGCATTTATTCTGGGTGGCGTGCTGTACTGGGCGCTGAACCGCAGGAGGGGCTGAGATGATCGGAACCGGGGAGCTTCGGCTCAGGGACGCGGGAAATGCAGGTATTCTGCGGGAGGTGATGGCGGCAGCGACACGGCTCAGGGAGCAGAGACCGCTGATCCACTGCATCACGAGCCCTATCGCGATCAATGACTGTGCAAATGTGCTGCTGGCAGTCGGTGCACGCCCCATCATGGCGGAGCATCCGGATGAGGTGGCAGAGATCACCGGGATGTCAGAGGCTCTGGCGGTAAGCCTTGCAAATATTACAGATGCACGCATGGAGTCCATGATGCGCGCCGGGGGCAGCGCAAGGACATTGGGACGCCCGGTTGTGCTGGATGCAGTCGGAGTGACCTGCAGCTCTCTGCGACTTACGCTTGCACGGCGCTTTATGGAGCTGTGCAGACCGGCAGTGGTCAAGGGAAACAGTTCAGAGATCCGCGCGCTCTCCGGAGCACGGTTTGGCAACTGTGGAGTAGATACAGCGGAGAGCGACCGGCTTCGACCGGATCAACCGGAGCGGATCCGGGAGATGGGAGAAATTGTCAGGACGCTGGCACGTCGCAGCGGAGCGGCAGTGCTTGTCACCGGAGAGGTGGATCTGCTCGGGGATGGCGAGCAGTTCTTTGCTATAGAAAATGGTGTTCCGGAGCTGGGTCTTGTCACAGGGACGGGCTGCATTCTGAATTGTCTGACTGCTGCATATCTTGCTGTGGCAGAGCCGCTCACTGCGGCGCTCACTGCGACGCTGCTCATGGGAATTGCCGGAGAACATGCCGACAGCAGTCACGGACTCGGGAGCTACCATATCGGGCTGCTTGATGCCCTTTCGCGGATGAAGCCGGAGGAGCTTTTGAGGGAGTCCAGGCTCAGAAGAATGTGAGGGCATGTTTCGTCTTCACTTATAAAAGTTGCATTGAGAAAAAAATCAGTCGGGATATAATCAGGAGAACAGCTATGATTTCAGCAGATGAGCGCTTTATGCGTCAGGCAATTGCACTTTCCGCCTCCGCTGCTGCCAGGGGCAATGAGCCCTTTGGCGCAGTGCTGGTGAAGGACGGAGAGCTGATCTTCACAAATGAGAATCAGATTTACACTGCGGGGGACCCCACCTATCACGCGGAGGCGGGATTGCTGCGCAGGCTCTGTGCGGAGCGGGGGATCACAGATCTCAGCGGGTACACGCTTTACTCGAACTGTGAGCCTTGCTTTATGTGTTCGGGAGCGATGGTCTGGATGAAGCTCGGAAGGCTGGTCTATGGCGCGAGCGACCGGGATCTCTGCGCACTCCTGGGTGTGGAGGGAAGCGAGCCGAGCCGCATTGTCTTCCGGGAGTCCGGAGTTTCCACTGAGATCACGGCGGGGGTATTGAGAGAGGAGAGTCTCGCAGTGCTGCGGGAATATTTTAAGGAACATGGAAAAGGATGAATGGAGGGGAAAGACGGAGCGGGAGGCTGTCATTATCCACACCAGTATGGTTGGAATTGCGGCGAATATTCTGCTGGCACTGTTCAAGGGGCTGGTGGGACTCGCCTCAAATTCCATTGCGATGGTTCTGGATGCAGTCAATAATCTGAGTGATGTGCTCTCCAGCATCGTCACCATAGTGGGAGCCAGACTTGCGGGCAGGGCTCCGGACAAAAAGCATCCGCTGGGACATGGAAGAATCGAGTATCTGAGCGCCATGATAATAGCGGCAATTGTTCTGTATGCCGGGATCACAGCGCTTGTGGAGTCAGTGAAGAGCCTGATACAGCCAAGGCAGCCTGCATATACGCCACTCTCGCTCGGCGTCATGACTGCTGCAATCGCAGTGAAGCTTCTGCTCGGGCGCTATGTGAAGCGGCAGGGAAAGCTCGCACATTCCGGCGCTCTCGTTGCCTCCGGCTCCGATGCGTCCTTTGACGCGGTTCTTTCCGCCTCGGTGCTGGGCTCCGCGCTACTTTATCTCGGCAGAGGCATTCAGCTGGATGCGCTTGTCGGTATCGCTATTTCTGTATTTATCATTCGCGCGGGCTATGAGATGATCTCCGAATCTGTGGATGATATCCTCGGTGTGCGTGTCAGCGCCGGACTCTCCAGAAGAATCAAGGAGCTGGTTGGAGAGGATCCGGAGGTACTCGGGGTTTACGATCTTCTGCTCAATAACTACGGGCCGGAGCGTTATTTAGGATCTCTGCATGTCGAGGTGCGGGATAGTATGACAGCCTGTGAGATCGACACGATGGCACGCAGGATACAGCAGAGAGTTTTCGAGGCACAGGGCGTGATACTGACAACAGTCGGTATCTACGCACAGAATACCGGGAGTGACGAAGCTGCGCGACTTCGCACGGAGATCAGCCGGCGGGTGATGTCGCATGAGGGTGTGCTTCAGCTTCACGGCTTCTACGCAGAGCTGTATGAGAAAATCATAAAATTTGATCTGATCATTGACTTTGATCTGAAGGACGGAAGAACAAGAGAGGAGCTTTATCAGGAAATCTACGAAGAATTGCAGAAGGCCTATCCGGATTATCACATTACAATGACGCTGGACAGTGATGTCAGCGACTGAAGAGGCCGGACATCATACATCCACCCGCTGCGCCGTTTTTCAGGAGCAGCGGGATTTTTGTCTCATCGATTCCGCCTATGCCGTAGACAGGAATCGGTACAGCGCTGCTGATACGGCGAAGAAAGTCCGTACCGCGTCCGGGAAGATCCGGCTTGCAGCTGGTTTCGAAGATATTTCCGGCAAAGCAGTAGCCTGCGCCGAGCATATATGCGAGCCGGGCCTCTGCTTCGGAATGTACAGAGGTTCCGACAGTGTGGAAGTGCTTTAAGAGGGCTGGACCAGCTGTCGCAAGCTCCTTCAGAAGCGGCAGCGGGAGATGCAGGCCGAGGCCAAGCTCTGCGGCGATCTGCGGGAAGGAGTGGAGAATCAGAGCTGTTCCGGTACACAGAGGCAGGATTTTTTCTGCCAGTGCGCGGTATTCCGATGAGGGGAGGTCCTTCTCCCGGAGAACAAGCGCACGGGGCCTGAGCAAAAGCACCTCCCGCACCCGCGTGAGGAAAGCAAGCTCCGGATCTTCTGCGCCATCGAAGCTGTGTCGATTGGTGACTGCGATGATATGGCTGTAATCTGCGGCAGGCTGTCTCTCCATTGTTTACTCCTGTACGCGGTTCATATAGTGATCCCACTCGAAGATGGCCTTTTCATAGCTGAGGATCAGGTGATAGGAATCTGTGATCAGCGTGTCGTACTGCTCCGCCTGTGGGAGCTCTATCGCAAGCGCGCAGCGTCTCTTTCCGTTCAATTCCGAAAGCTCCTCGATGGCATAGAGATAGGCTCCCTCACAGTGCGAAGGGAGGGACACGAGCGCCTCCTCTGAAAGCGGCTGGTCGGGGGTCTCGCTCAACAGCTTTCCGTCCGGATCTCTGTAGCGATAGCCATCCCGTACCGCGGAGAGCAGACGGGCGTCTGTGAAGCGCAGCTGTACCGTCCCTGCATAGCTCTCCGTGTAATTTGTATTTTGAGTGTTTCCGGGCAGGACGATCAGTGCCTCCAGCTCCATGGAGATGGGATCTCCGCTCAGGGAGAGCTGAAAGAGCTGAGAGTCGCGGAAGGAAAACTGATCTGTTTCGTTGACGGATTTGAATTTCACGAGAGATACCTCCTCTGAGTGTCTTTGGGTGTGTGAATTGTCAGGGCGTGTTCCGGAGCTCATAGCTCACGATGAGATCCACAACCAGCTCGTAGGAGCGTGTGCCCTCGCTGAGTCCCTCTGCCTTCAGGTAGCGGTCGTTCAGCGTCTGTGCTGTTTCTGAGATTCTGCCCTCATAGGTTTTCCAGAAGGCAGAGTTGTAGCGAAGATCCTGCTCCGCCCGGATATCCAGCGTCGAGGCAGCGCGCCTCCAGAGCGCAGCGTTTCGTCTTGCGAGCTCATTTCCGCAGTAGATCCAGCCCAGCATGGCTGCGCTGTAGCGGAGATCGGGTTCCGGAGCCCTCCGGCAGGCGAGATAGCCGATAAAATTTGCTTCCTTTTCGGACATGATGCCCTTCAGGTGTGAGAGCTCGTGTGCAATCGTGAAGGGAATATTATAGGGGGGCATGTCCCGGTTATAGTTCGCCTCGATGGTAAAGATGCTGTAAATACCGGTGAGATCCATGCGGCTTAAAGCAGAGGAGCACAGGACTGCCTTCGGACGGGGATACCAGCCGGAGAGGCAGGGATAGTCCTGGCCGAGTGCCTGCATTGCACTGCACATTCGCGCGGGGAGTGCTTCTTCTGTCTGCATCATGCCATCTGCATTTCGTGGGACAAGCCCGGCATATTGATTTATCTCTGCGACGAGTTCGCGGCAGACCCCATAGAGCTCCTCGTCTGAGTAGTCGCCGCGCTCCAGCTGATATGCGGAGGCGAAGCCGGTCCGTGAGAAATAGATATCCTCATTCAGCTCGAATAGGAGAAAGAGTGCCGGGAGCAGATAGAGCAGAGCTCTGAGGAGCCTGCGTCGCCACAGCAGAAGAAGGGCAAGCGGCAGAGAGGCCAGCAGCAGGAGCTCTGCGAGAGAGCAGGGGAGCAGAGCGGAGAGACGTCCCAGAGTATTTACGAGTATGGGGTTACAGTATTCCGCGTAGCGATCTGCAAATCCAGGCAGTGTGCGTGCGGCGACACGGAGACTCAGCGCTGCGAGGAGCATAAGGAGCGCGGGAAGCGGAACAAGCCGGTGGAGCAGCGTGCTGCTGTTCTCTCTGCCTGGTCGCATGATGATATTGTACATCAGCGCGCAGAAAAGAGCTCGTCCGAGAGCTTTCGGAGCTCTGCGGCTGCCGCTTTCGGATTTCCGGACGCAAAGATACCGGATACCACGGCAATGCCGGCCGCGCCGCTTCCTGCGAGCTGGCGGACATTATCCGCGTGAATGCCTCCGATTGCAACGACAGGAATATGCACCGCGTCGGTGATCGCGCGGAACTGCTCTACAGACATGGCGAGGGCGTCGGTTTTGGTGGAAGAGCCGAACACCGCACCGGTGCCGATGTAATCCGCCCCGGAGGTCTCTGCGGCCCGTGCCTGCGCAACTGTCTTTGCGGTGATGCCAAGAATTCTGTCGGGGCCTATCATGGCACGGATGTCCCGCCCCATGATATCTGACTGTCCGACGTGTACGCCGTCCGCACCGGCGCGGATTGCGAGCTCTACGCGGTCATTCACGATGCAGGGGACTCCTTTTTTTGTGCAGAGTTCCTGCAGAGTCCGTATTTCGTCGAGAAAGATAGCGTCATCCAGCTCCTTTTCGCGTATTTGCAGCATGGTCGCACCGCTGTCCAGTACTGATGCGACGACCTCGCGCAGGGAGTGCGCTGTCGGGAGCCATCTGCGGTCGGTCACGGCATAGAGCCGCAGTGCCTGCCTCATTTCATTTTTTGTAAGTCTCATAATGATTCTCCTGTTCGCAAAAGCTCATCCAGTGTTTTTCCGTAGGAGGGGAGAAATTCCTCTGTGAAGTCCCTGACCTCGGGAAGCTCTGCCGCAAGCTGCTGTACCGCAGCAGAGATGCTGGTCTTTGCGGTTTGGAATTCTGTATTTCCGGCGCGCTCCTCCTCAATACATTTGATGAGCGCAGAGAGCTTGTCCGCAGCTTTTACGAGCCGCCGCAGGTAGTGTGCCTCGCTGTTCTCGGCGCACGTCTCGTGGAACAGCGCGCGGTAGCAGGGCTGCAGATCCTCCGGAAGTTTTGAGATGAGCCGCTCCTCTGCGACCTGTTCCACCTGCTTATAGGCGTGGTGCAGCTCATCATTATAGTACTTTACCGGGGTGGGCATGTCTCCGGTGATGATCTCGGAGGCGTCGTGAAACAGGCCGATCACAGCTGCGCGGTCGGCATTCAGATGGCGGTCGTAGCGGGTGTTTCCGATCACACAGAGCGCGTGGGCGATCATGGCAACCTCCGCTGCGTGCTCGCTCAGGTTTTCGGGGCGGGAGGAGCGCATCAGGGCCCAGCGCTCAATGTATTTCATACGCGAAATCGCTGCAAAAAAATGAGAACTCATCTAATATTCTCCAGTCATTTTTCCCTTATCATAGTCGAAAAATGCAGAGAAAGCAAACAGGGAGGCAGTGCCTTCAATTTCAACTTTTTCTTGACTTCGCCGCAGGGCGTGCTATATTAAAAACAAACAAATGAACAAGTGAACATATGATATCAAGGGCCATAAGCCACGCTCCGAGGCGTGCTTGCACGCCGGAGGGGAAGTGGCTTCATGGCCCGCCCCACATGTAGCACGAAGAGACGCGGAAGCGTCGCGGGAGTGCGGAATGTGGTAGGAGCGAGAGAGCACGAAGTGCGGAGCGCTCCGGATATCATAGGATATAACTTATGGTATAAGCCACGCTCCGAGACGTGCTTGCACGCCGGAGGAGCAGTGGCTTCATGGCCCGCCCCACATGTAGCACGAGGAGACGCGGATATTTTTGCTATGAATAAATTATGGAAGGAGAGAAAAAATGGCGGTAAATGATGTGGAGCGCTGCGAGGTGTATGAGCTGCATGAGGACAAGGTGCGCGACGTTCTGGAAAAAATGCCGGACGAGGATACACTCTGTGATCTCGCGGAGCTCTTTAAGGTCTTTGGAGATTCAACCAGAATCCGAATACTATACGCGCTTTTTGAAGCGGATATCTGCGTCTGTGATCTGGCGGAGACGCTTCATATGACACAGTCTGCAATCTCACATCAGCTGCGAATCCTGAAGCAGGCGAAGCTCGTCGGTGCGCGGCGGGAGGGGAAGCTTGTGATTTATTTTCTTGCGGATGATCACGTCCGGACGATGATCGATCAGGGCCGGGAGCATATCGAGGAATGAGGACAGCGGAGAATCAGAAGCTTATCAATACAGAACTAAGAGTGAGGAGACAGAGCCATGAAGAAGAGGTTTAAGTGTGAGATTGACTGCGCAAACTGTGCCGCAAAGGTGGAGGAGGCTATACGGAAGGTCGACGGCGTCATTGATGCGAGAGTCAGCTTTCTCACGCAGAAGCTGACACTTGAGGCAGAGGATGAAAGCTTTGACGCAGTGCTTGCGGAGGCAATACGGGTCGGAAAGCATATTGAGGCAGAGTTCGAGGTGGAAGTCTGAGTATGAACAAAAAACAGAAGAGACTCCTGCAGAGAGTCCTGATTTCGGCTGCAGTCTTTCTTCTTTTCATGATTGTTGAGAAGAGGGAGATGCTGCCGGCAGTCTCGCGTACTGTCTGGACAGCGCTGTATCTGATCCCCTATCTTTTTGCGGGATATGATGTGCTGCGGAGAGCCCTCAGAAATATCTGTAACGGTCAGATCTTTGATGAAAATTTCCTCATGAGCATTGCGACAGCTGCGGCCTTTGGGATCGGAGAGTATTCAGAGGCCTGCGCGGTCATGATCTTTTATCAGATCGGCGAGCTCTTTCAGAGCTATGCCGTCGGGAAGTCCCGCGCTTCCATTACAGAAATGATGAGCATTGCCCCGGATTATGTGAATCTCGAGGAGGATGGAGTGTTGCGTGAGGCAGAGCCGGATGAAGTGGAGCCGGGAAGCGTTATCGTGGTACGTCCCGGAGAGCGCATTCCGCTGGATGGCGAGGTGCTGAGCGGGGAGTCTCTTCTCGATACTGCGGCGCTGACCGGAGAATCCGTACCGCGCAGTGTGGGACCCGGTGATGCGGTGATCAGCGGCTGCACAAATGGCGCAGGCGTGCTGCGTGTGCGCACGACAAAGTGCTATGAGGACTCGACGGTTGCAAGGATACTGGAGCTCGTGGAGACTGCCGGGGAGCGAAAGGCGCATCTGGAGAGCTTTATCACCCGCTTTGCCCGCTGGTACACGCCGGTGGTGACGCTCGGAGCTGTGCTGCTCGCGCTGTTTCCCCCGCTGCTTCTACAGGCCAGCTTTGCGGAGTGGATACACCGCGCCTGTATCTTTCTCATCGTGTCCTGCCCCTGCGCGCTGGTTATCTCTGTTCCGCTCGGTTTTTTCGGGGGCATAGGTGCGGCATCGAGGCTTGGCGTTCTGGTGAAGGGGGCCAATTTTCTGGAGGCCGCGGCGGAGCTGGACACACTGGTCTTTGATAAGACGGGAACCCTGACAGAGGGGACGTTTCGGCTGAGCGGCATCTATCCTGCGGCCGCCAGCGGGTATACTGAGGCAGAGCTTCTGCGGCTCGCAGCGATCGTAGAAAGCCGCTCTACACATCCCATCGCGCAGTCAATCTGCGCAGCGTATCGGGATGTACAGTCACGGCTTGCTGCTGTGCAGGAGACAGAATCGCTGGAGGCTGCTGCGGGCGCAGCCTTGCCGGCACCGGAGGAGCTGCAGGAGATCGCCGGAATGGGGATCTCGGCGCGCTGTGACGGAAGAGAGCTGCTCCTTGGCAGCGCGCAGCTCATGGAGAAGCGTGGGATTCGCTTTCAGCGCCGCACAGAGATCGGAACAGCCGTGTACCTTGCCTGCGACGGACAGTTCATCGGCAGCATCGTGATTGCTGACGCAGTGAAGCCCGGCGCAGAGGAGGCGATCTCCGCGCTGCGGAAGCTGGGTGTGAGGCGCTGTGTCATGCTGAGCGGCGACAGAAGAGAGAGCGCGGAGGCAGCTGCGGCAAAGCTCGGCATGGATGAGGTATACAGCGAGCTGCTGCCGGAGGACAAGGTGCAGCGGGTGGAGGCGCTGCTCAGAGGTGGCATGGCATCCGAAGGGGCGACAGAGCAGGAAATTGCTGTCAGCGGACAGAAGCCCGGGCAGAGAAGAGGTACGGCAGAAAAGGAGAGGCAGTCGCACGGCAGGCTCGGCTTTGTCGGAGACGGCATTAATGATGCGCCCGTGCTCATGCGGGCAGATGTTGGCATTGCAATGGGAAGTCTCGGCTCAGATGCGGCAATTGAGGCCGCAGATATCGTAATCATGGACGATGATATCGGGAAGCTCGCGGGGATCATCCGGATCTCGCGTCGCACGCTTCGCATCGTCCGCCAGAATGTGTTTTTTGCGCTCCTTGTAAAGGCGGCAGTGCTGTTCTTTGGCGCGCTGGGAATGGCCAATATGTGGGAGGCGGTATTCGGCGATGTGGGAGTCACAGTGCTCGCGGTGCTGAATTCCATGCGGGCGCTTAAGGTGGAGCGCTGATGAGAGATTGATTGATACCGGAGTGATATTTCTAAGCAGAGAGAGGCGCAGCCTGCGGAAAGCAGGACGGCCTGAGACAGGAGGAGACAGAACGACGGACTATGGCTTTGACAGAGTGACAGAGCGGAGAGGTACCGCCTGTGTGAAGTACGATGCCGGAATGAAGATCATGAAGCGGGATGACCTTCTGCCGCTCTGGGTGGCGGATATGGATTTTCGCGCGCCGGAGGAGGTGCTGGATGCGATCAGAGCGCGAACCACACACGGCATCTTTGGTTATACCGAACCGGATGCAGCGTATGAGCGGGCCGTCGCCTCATGGTTTTTAAGGCGGCATGGATGGGAGATACATCCCGGGGAACTCACAGTGACTCCGGGAGTGGTCTTTGCGATTGCACAGGCGATTCTTGCATACACCGCGCCGGGCGATCCGGTGCTCATTCAGAAGCCCGTCTATCATCCCTTTGAAGCTTCGATTCTTCAGAATGGACGCCGCGTCGTAAACAACGCGCTTTTGCTGCGTGACGGGCGCTATGAGCTGGATCTCGAGGACTTTGAACAAAAGCTTCGGGAGGAGCAGATCAGGCTCTTTATTCTCTGCAGTCCGCATAACCCGGTGGGACGCGTGTGGACGGAGGAGGAGCTTCTCAGCATGGCGGAGCTCTGCCGGAAATATGGCGTCACGGTTGTCTCGGATGAGATTCACTGTGACTTTATCTGGCCGGGGCATCATTTTATCTCGTGGGCAAGAACGGCTGCGCACTGTGCCACGAACTATATCATCTGTACCTCGCCGAGCAAGAGCTTTAACCTTGCGGGTATGCAGACCGCAAATATCATCATCCCGGATGAGACACTGCGGGAGCGCTTCCGGAAGCAGCTGGCCTCTACTGGCTTTGAGGGGATGAATCCGCTCGGGATGGTTGCCTGTGAAGCTGCATACGAGAAGGGAGAGCCTTGGTTTGATGCTCTGCTTGCTTATCTGAAGGGAAATATTGATTTTGTAAAGCAGTATCTTGCAGACAATGTACCGGATATCCGGGTGACAGAGCCGGAGGGCTGTTATCTGCTGTGGATTGATTTCTCCGGTTTGGGGCTTCCTTATCCGGAGCTTAAGAAGCTCATCATTGAGGAGGCAAAGCTCTGGCTGAATCCGGGAAAGATGTTCGGAAGGGAGTCTGAGCAGTTTATGCGTCTCAATACGGCCTGCCCGCGGAGTGTACTCCGAAAGGCGATGGAGCAGCTGGCAGCAGCTGTGGAATCAGCGTCTTAAGCTCCTCCGGGGAAGCTGCGACCGCCGCTGCCTCCCGCCACTCCTCCGGCGAACCGTAGCCATAGGCGCAGGCGATGAAGGGGAGATCGAAGGCCCGGGCCGCCTCAAAGTCCAGAAAGCGGTCTCCGACCATCACGGCAGCTCCCGGATGCTCCCTGAGCAGCTTTTTCATGATCTCCGGCTTCGGGGCCCAGCCCTCGGCCTCGCCCCAGTAGTAGCCGTCGAACCATCGGTCCAGCTTCATCACTCTCCTGTGCGCGTCGAGGTAGCTGCTCTTGCAGTTGCTGAGCAGATAGATGCCAAAGCCTGCGCGCTTCAGCGTGTCAAGCAGTGTGGGCACAGCAGGATAGAGGCGTGCCGTACCGTTTTCAATGAGCCTAGCCATTTCCTCCTGGATGCGTGCGCTGCAGGCGCCCTGCTCTGCTTCGGAGAGCTGCGGCGCAAAGCGCCGCCACATATCTCCCGCGGGGTAGCCGAGCCATTTGCTGATCTCCGCATCCTCAAACTGCCGCGCCGGCATCAGGCCCTGTGCTGTCAGAAATTCATAGTTCTTCCGGAAGGCAGGCCCGTAGATGCGCATGGTCTCATGCAGCGTGCCATCGTAGTCGAAGATCACATTTTTCAGGCTTCTGCCGGCATTACCCGCGTTATATGTATTTCCTTCCGTCATTACGCCTCAATCTCCCGGATCAGATTGATCATCTCGATCGCGCCGACTGCGCACTCATAGCCCTTGTTGCCGGCCTTGGAGCCCGCCCGTTCGATCGCCTGCTCGATATTCTCTGTGGTCAGGACGCCGAACATGACCGGGATGTCGCTGCACAGCGAGACATTTGCCAGACCCTTGGATACCTCGCTACACACGTAGTCGTAGTGTGTGGTGGAGCCGCGGATCACTGCGCCGAGGGCAATCACTGCGTCATATTTTCCGCTCTTTGCCATCTTCTGGGCAATCAGAGGGATCTCGAACGCCCCGGGAACCCAGGCAACATCAATATGATCTGCAGAGACGCCGTGCCGAAGCAGGCCGTCCTCCGCGCCGCCGAGCAGGCGGGAGGTGATAAATTCATTGAAGCGGGCGGCGACGATGCCGATGCGGATATCCCCCGCGATCATCTGTCCCTCAAATTTATGCATGATAGTATCCTCCTTTGGATGATTGTTTATACTGTGGGCTCTTCCGGGGAACTGTTTATTCTCCGTAGTTTAAGTAGTGTCCCATGCGCTTTGCCTTGGTCTTCAGATAGTAGAGGTCGTAGGGCGTGGCGTTCATCTGGATCGGGACGCGCGAGGCGATCTCAAGTCCGAAGCCGCTGAGCTGGTAGACCTTATCGGGGTTGTTTGTCAAAAGGCGCAGGGATCTGACGCCGAGATCACGCAGAATCTGCGCGCCGATGTAGTATTCACGCTGATCCTCTCCGAAGCCGAGGGCGAGATTTGCCTCCACGGTGTCCATGCCCTTTTCCTGGAGCTCGTAGGCCTTCAGCTTGTTGATGAGACCTATGCCGCGCCCCTCCTGCCGCATGTAGAGCAGAATGCCGCGGCCCTCTTTCTCGATCTGAGTCATCGCTGAGGCAAACTGCTGGCCGCAGTCGCAGCGGAGCGAGCCGAAGGTATCTCCGGTCAGGCATTCGGAGTGCACGCGGCACAGGATGTCCCGGCCGTCGCCAATATCGCCCTTCACCAGAGCCACGTGGTGCTCGCCGTTCAGACGGTTTACATAGCCGTAGGCGCGGAATTCGCCGTATCGGGTGGGCATTTTTACAACAGCCTCGCAATCCACCAGAATGTCGTGGGATTTTCTGTACTCCTGAAGCGCCCGTATGCTGATGATGCAGAGCTGAAAGCGCTCTGCGAGCTCCAGAAGCTCCGTGGTGCGCATCATGGTGCCATCCTCACGCATAATCTCGCAGCAGAGTCCGCACTCCTTCAGTCCCGCAAGGCGGCACAGATCTACGGTTGCCTCCGTGTGACCGTTTCGCTCCAGCACGCCATTTTTCTTTGCGAGCAGCGGGAACATGTGTCCCGGTCTCCGGAAGTCCTCCGGCCGGGCGTTCTCGTCGACACACTTCATAGCGGTGACGGAGCGCTCCGCGGCGGAGATGCCGGTGCTGGTGCTTGCGTGGTCTATGGATACGGTGAAGGCGGTCTCGTGATTGTCCGTATTTTCCATAACCATCTGTGGAATCTGAAGCTGCTTCACATATTTTTTTGCCATCGGCATGCAGATCAGTCCCTTGCCGTGCGTCGCCATGAAATTGATATTCTCCGTCGTGGCAAATTCTGCGGCACAGATGAAATCCCCCTCGTTTTCGCGGTCGGGATCATCGATGCAGAGTATGATCTTCCCGGCGCGAAGCTCCGAGAGTGCCTCGTCAATTGTATTAAATCCAGCCATAACAGTTCCTCCTGTATTGTTTGATTCTTTCATTCAAATCATTTTCAGAAGCCGCAGCGGAGCAGCATATCGCGGGTGATGTTGGATGTCCCGCCGCTTTCTTTTCCACCCTCCGCCTGTGGGAGCACTTCGGGAGAGCGGGGGTGTTCAAAGCGAAGCAGCTGCGACACATACTTTCCGATAATATCCGTCTCAAGGTTCACCCGGTCGCCGACGCGGCGCTCGGAGAGCGTCGTCACAGCCGCCGTGTGCGGGATCACAGATACGGAGAAGCGCTCCGTGCCTGTACAGGCCACAGTGAGGCTGATGCCGTCGATGGTGATGGAGCCCTTCTCTACAATGCCGCGAAGCAGAGCGGGCTCCGCGCGCAGCTCGTACCAGACGGCATTGTCATCCCGGCGTATGTTTGTGATGGTTCCGAGCCCGTCCACATGGCCGGAGACGATGTGACCGCCGAAGCGTCCGTCCGCGGGCATGGCTCGCTCCAGATTCACCCTGCTGTTCGGACGAAGTGTGCCGAGGGAGGAGCGGTTCAGGGTCTCATGCATGACATCCGCGCTGAAGCCGGAGGAGCTGAAGTCTGTGACTGTGAGACAGACGCCGTTGACCGCGATGCTGTCTCCGATTTTTAAGCCCTCCAGCACGCGTCCTGCGCCTATGGTGAGCACGGCGGAGTGGGCGCCCCGCTGTATGGATTTCAGCGCTCCGGTTTCCTCAATGAGTCCTGTGAACATCAGCGTATCACCTCCCCTTCGATGAGATAGTCCTCTCCCAGCTGTTTCAGCTGTGTATGCTTCAGCTGTATCGCCTGATCCGGCGCGGCGAAGCCGGTTCCGCCGACCGGCGTCTTTGCGCGGCTCCCGCCAAAGAGCTTAGGGGCGATATAGGCCTGTACTCTCTGAACCACGCCGTCCCGGAGCGCGCTCCAGGCGAGCTCTGCGCCGCCCTCCAGCAGCACGCTGTCTATCTGCATTGCGCCGAGTGCGCGCATGAGAGCGGGAAGATCCACGCGGCCGTCTTTGCCAGGGCAGAGGAGAATGCGGCAGCCCAGCGCCTCATAGCGCTGCGCTCTGTCGCTGTCCTCACAGCAGGTTGCGAGCAGGGTCGGAATCTCCGATGCGCTCTGTATGATCCTTGAATCAAGCGGCGTCCGCAGGGTGGAGTCGCAGATGATGCGGAGCGGGTTTCTGCCTCCCTCCATGCGGCAGGTCAGAAGCGGATCGTCCTGCTCCACGGTATTTACCCCGACCATAATTGCGGCGCAGCGGTTTCGCAGCCTGTGCACCTCGGCCCTTGCAGCCTCCCCGCTTACCCAGCGGGAGGCTCCTGTGTAGCAGGCAATCTTTCCGTCGAGCGTCATCGCATATTTTAAGTACACGAGAGGCAGTCCGCTGGTGATGTAGTGAAAAAAGATATCATTCAGCGCCCTGCATTCTGCCTTCAGTACCTGTTCCGTGACCTGAATGCCGCCTGCACGAAGCAGAGCGATACCCTGTCCTGCGACCTTTGGGTTCGGATCACCGGAGCCGACATAGACGTGGGAAATGCCGGCTTCGATGAGAGCATCTGTGCAGGGAGGCTGTTTTCCGTGATGGCAGCAGGGCTCCAGCGTGACATAGAGCTCGGCGCCGCGCGCGCTTTCTCCGCGCTGCGCACAGTCCTTCAGCGCTGCGCGCTCCGCGTGCAGGTCGCCGTAGTGATCGTGCCAGCCCTCGCCGATGATGCGCCCTTCCCGCACAAGAACGGCACCGACCAGCGGATTCGGGGAGACCCGTCCCTCGCCGCGATGGGCGAGCTCGACAGCGCGCCGCATAAATGTGAGATTCATGAAATTCTCCTTCCTGGTATTCTTCCATCCGTTCGCCGGGAGTGGTGTTCATACATACAGGGAGGCATTGAGAGAAAGAAGGAGCAGAAGAAAAATAAAAAGCCCCGGAAGACAGCTTCCAGGGCAATAAAAACAAGCGCACGCCAAGCTACGCAGCTTGGCCTCATCTTCTCTCATCCAGACTGTACTGTCGGCTCCGGAATCACACCGGATCATGCCTTTCGGCTCGCGGGCTTTACCGCCGGTAGGGAATCTAACCCTGCCCTGAAGATTACACCCATATCATACGGCGGGGTTCAGAGACTGTCAAGGGAATTGTGACTATAGACCTTATTCCTTTTCTTCATACGCCTTTTAGCCACAGGTGGTGAGGGGGAGATACTCAGACACCCAAGGCCAGAGCAGCAAACAGGGCAGCACCCTTCCACAGCACATCTTCATTCGCTTTATAGTGAGAGCTGTGAAGCGGCCAGACCTCTGGATCGTTTTCGGCCTGAGTGCCCAGCCAGCCAAAGGCGCCGGGTGTTTTTTCCAAATAGAAGGAGAAGTCCTCTGCCGTCATGGCAGGCTGAGGTACGCGGATGCTCCTGTCCTGGCCAAAAAGTTTTCCCCAGGTTGTCAGCAGATATTCTACTTGCTCCGGATCATTCCTCAATGCGCTATATCCCCGCTGATAATCGAGGTCTCCCTCGCAGCCGTAAGCGGAGCATATTCCCTTCAAGAGCTGTTCAAGTCTTTTTTCAGCCAGCTCACGCATTTCAGCAGAGTATGTTCTGCACGTGCCCTCCAGCAAGCATTCTTCCGGAACGATATTGTAGCGGGAGCCTGCCTTCATGACGCCTATGGTGATTACGCCTGGATCAAGAGGGTCACTGTTTCTGCTGATGATAGTTTGAACGGCAGATACAAAATGCGCTCCGGCTATAAGAGCATCTTTCCCCAGATGGGGCATGGCTCCGTGGGCACTTTCGCCCTTGATACGGACGATGAAGTGATCTGAGGCGGCCATCTGAGGCCCGGGCTTGGCACCGAGCACCCCTGCAGAAAGATTAGGCCATACATGCAGTCCAAATACCCGATCTATTCCCTCAAGGGCGCCGGCTGCAATCATTTTGCGAGAGCCGCCAACCGGAGCGTTTTCTTCAGCGGGCTGAAATATCAGGCGAACTTGTCCTTTGAGCTGATTTTTATGCATGGCCAGCAGCCGGGCGGCGCCCAAAAGACAGGTGATATGATTGTCGTGGCCGCAGGCATGCATAACTCCAGGATTTTGGGACGAAAAAGGCAAATTTGTCTCTTCCTGGATGGATAGAGCGTCCATATCGGCTCGCAGCGCAGTGTGGGGGCCAGGAACCGCGCCGACCAGATCAGCCAATATGCCATAACCCCCAATCTGATCTCGTATGGTCCAACTGCCGATCTCCATCAATTCTCGTTTTATGAGCTCTGCGGTGTCCTTTTCCTTGTTGGATTCTTCCGGGTGTTGATGAAGCTCTCTGCGTATGTCAACAAGATGAAGTTGAATAGAACGGGCGTTGTCTATCAGATTCATGGCTTCTCCCTTTGGTTTTATAAATACAGGATTTTTGATTACAAACAGACTTCCTGCAAACCAGGAAGTCTGTTTGTCAATGCGAGACTAATCACTTGACTGGCGGAGGCATAATCCTGCCAAAGGCAATACGGCTGGAAATCACAGCACCGATCAGGCAGGCGAGGGCAATGCCGAAGCCTGTCAGAGAGGCCATCATTACGCTGTGAGTGGTGGGCATAATGATGAACATATTCAGCAGAGCGAAGTAAATAACGCTGGTAACAGTATAGGATAAGGAATAACTGGCCAAAGCCGGGCTTTTCAGATCGGGGTCGCAAATCCGAAGAAGAAGCACACCGGTGATAAATACACCGGTTGCCATGCCCAGGGTTCCGATCATTTGCTCAAACCAGTACCCTTTTAACAAATGGCGACTGAGAAGAACAAGCCATGCCGCAGTTACCAGGTAGCCAATAAAGACCATGGTAATAATAGGAATAAGATAGGCAGCAACGGCCTTAATCGGCAGGCTAGCCACAGCGCCGATGACGGCAAACTCTGTGAATGCACCGGAAATGTGGCTCTTCACAGCCCCATCGACCAGATAATCCATCTTGAGCTTACAGAGAATACCCCAAAGGATAAACATGCAGATCATGCCGTAGGCCCAAACAGAGATGCTTTTCAAAACGGGTATGCTGGCGGTTTTAGCTCCTTTTACGCAAAGATAGGCAGCGCCGCAGGCGATGAATATTAAAGCGGTGTGGAAGGCCAGGGTATCAATGGAAGAGGACATGGTAGTTTCACGTCCGAGAGAGCCCTGCTCCTTCATATTTTTATGGAAACCAACCTTAAAAGCCTCCGGGATGTCTGCAGGCTTGTCCAGCATGGCAGTCTGACCATGACGAGCAGCCCAGTTAATCAGGATTATACCGATGATAATGCCGCCAACGATACCAAAGGTTGCCGTCGTGGTTGCGACACCCTGGCTGGTTTCCCAGTAGGGGAGATTCATCTCTTTTAATGTGTTGCCCAGCGTGCCGGCTGTACCATGTCCGCCGACAAAGCCGATGGGAAGCTCAATGCCAAACTGATCATAGAAATCAAAGCTGCCTTGGAAGAGAATATGAGCCAGATATCCTATGCCGAACTGCATCATGGATACTCCGAGTCCTATAAACATGAGGGGAACAACATTCTTCATAAATCCGGCATCCGTTGATCCTCCAGTTTTGCCAAATCGCAGTCCCAGGGGAACAGAGGCGACGACCGGAACAATGAGGATGCCAGGAATCATGGAATAGTATTTGAACCAGTCATCGGGAACAGGAAGAATGTTAATAACCTGTGGACCTAAAATCAGAAGAAGAAATCCACCGATAACAGACGCCGGAATGAATGTTTTCTGAAAAATGCGGATCTTTGCCCTGATAAGCGTGCCGATTATCAGGAAAAGCCCTAATAAGCCAAGACTTTTCAGCAAATCAGTTAACATTGCAGATGTCATATTCTTGCCTCCTTTAGACTTGATTTCTCATACAAAACCTTTACAGATAAATAATATCATATAATTATAAAAAATACATAATTTAAGAAATAAATTGTTAATATTGCTTAAAGCAGTTGGTACAGCGGGCAGGGAAGTCCCATAAAGCTGAGTCCTGCACCGTCTGTTCCGCCTCGAATTGGGGGTGTGGTGGGTTCTACTCCGCAGGCGCGGAAGGCCTGCTTCGCCTTGTCGATCAGATCCATGTGCTCACAGAGGACTGTCTGCATATTGAATCCGCTGTCTTCCCGTGTCAGGGTAAAGGAGCCGTCTCCATATTTCTGATTCAGATAAGCGCATACCCGCTTCATGAAGGTCTTTCGCGCAAGAAAACGCGCGTGGTCATGTTCCCGGATGTTATAAATCATCCGGCAGGTTTCAACATTTCCGGACAGAGAGCGCAGGTGGTAAAAGCCTTCGTAGCCTTCGGTAGAGGACGGAGTTTCCGACGGCGGTATCATAGACTGAAATTCATGGACGAGAAGTAATGCATTTTTCATTTTACCCTTGGTACTTCCTGTGTGTACACTGATTCCTTGGATCAGCACACTCATTCAGGGCCGCATATCTTCAGTAGTGCCAGTCCGGTCATCATGACACCGGCGCCTATGCCCCAGGCATAGACGCCTCGCTCAAAGGGGCAGGAATCCGGAAGCAGAAAACGATAGGCACAGTAGCTGTAGCAGATGAGGATAGACCGCTGTGCGCAGGAATACAGCACTCTGTCCGAGGCGGATATCCTTTCCGTCGTAATGAGGAATAATCTGTGGTCTTACGTTTTTGCCGGGTACGCCGGGATAGGTATCCAGATGTCCCAGAAAACCAATCGCTGTGCAATGTGTGCAGGCAGAACTGGGAGGAAGCTTGGTGTACACGATACCGTGATGGTTTACCTGAGCATCCTGAAGCCCTATCTGTTTCAGTTCATATACCAGCAGATGCGCCAGATCAAATTGCCGCATCGTTGAGGGGATGGTATTGCTGGAGATCGCGTTTCTGCCGTGCGCTACCTGACAAGTATCGCATCATTTTACAGGTCTCGCATAATTTGTCCTTTTGGGTTACAATGGAGCTTACAAGAAGTGGATGGAGTGTAGGGTGAAAGAGAAGAGACCGAAGATCCGGAAGTGTGAAAATGCCCGTGGCAGAGACAAAAATTGTATAAAACAATGGATGAAAAACCTGGGAGAATAGAGATGAACTTTCTTGAACTTGCGAAGGATCGTTATTCCTGTCGGCAGCTCTCGGACAGAGCTGTGGAGCGGGAGAAAATAAATATGATACTGGGGGCGGCACAGGCAGCGCCGACCGCACATAATGCCCAGCCCTATAAAATCTGGGTACTTCAGAGCGAGGAGGCGAGGGCAAAGCTTGCGGAGGTGAATTCCTATATGTTTGGCGCCTCCTTGTTTTTTGTGGTTGGGGGAGAGAAGAGCCGGGCCTGGGTCAGAAGCTCTGACGGAGAGAATTTTTCCATGGTCGATGCCTCGATTGTCGCGACGCATATGATGCTTGAGATTCATGCGCTGGGGCTTCGCAGCACCTGGGTCGGGAAGTTTGATACACCCAGAATGAAGGAGCTGTTTCCGGAGATGCAGGACTATGATCTTGTCGCAATTTTCCCGGTCGGTTATCCGGCGGAGGACGCCCATCCGGCGCATCTGCACAGAGAGCGGAGGGAGCTCAGCGAGATTGCGGCATTTTTGTGAATGAGGGAATAAAAATGGAAAGTACTTTTGTTATGGTGCAGATGGAGTGCACAGAAAGCCCGGAGGAGAATCTTCGGAAGGCTGCGCGCTTTACTGAAGAAGCGGTACGGAAGTATCAGCCGCAGCTATTGCTTTTTCCTGAGAGCTTTATGATTGAATTCGGGAAGGGAGCAGATGCTGCAGCTCGCAATGCAACAGCGCAGCCACTGAATGGCGCCTTTGTGCGGGGGATGCGTGCGCTGGCTACGCAACACGGCGTGTGGCTGGTCTTCGGAATGCGGGAGCGGGTAGAGGATTCCGCAGATTCACGGAGCTATAATACAGTGATTATGTTAAATGATCGCGGAGAGATCGTTCGAAGCTATCATAAGACTCATCTTTACGATGCCTTTGGCTACAAGGAATCAGATGAATTTAAGGCAGGTGATGCCTTCTTTGAGCCGGTGGATACACCTTTTGGAAGAATAGGTCTGTTTGTGTGCTATGAGGTTCGTTTCCCGGAGGTGGCACGCGACCAGAGAGCAAAGGGAGCGGAGATCATCCTGATGCCGACTGCATGGGTGAAGGGAGATCTGAAGAGTCTGCACTTCAAGACTCTTGTCACTGCACGTGCAATTGAGAATACCTGCTTCCTGCTCGCCTGCGATCAGTACAGCAGGATACGCATGGGAGAGAGCATCGCTGTGGATCCCATGGGAGTCACGCTCGCGAGCGCCGGAGAAGGGGAGCGCCTCATCCCGGTCTATATTGACACAGAGCGCATTGCAGAGGTGAGAAAGAAGCTTCCTTCCTATGAAGACAGAAGACCGGAGCTGTACACAGGATGAAGATAGCGTAATAAAAGTTTTCATATGTACAGGATGGGGGATGTCGGCTCCATAATCATGATATTGAGGGTATTGGTGAGATACAGTCACCAATACCCTCAGCTGGTTCTGTGATATCTTGGCTTTACTAAACCAGCTTTTCTCCGCGGCGCAGTTTGCACCGCATTTCGTTTATGTAACTGTCAAGCTCCTGAAGCCTGTCGAGCACGCAGTGTTCCTCCTCGCTTGATTCGATGATACGGCTGATTCCGCCGTTGCTGATGACGATGCGCTTATCCGCCATGAGAGCGAGCAGGGGATCATGCGTCGCCATGAGGACAATCTTGTCGCGCGCCATGAGCAGCTTTACCGCTTCCTGCCGGTCTATTCCGGCGTTTTCGATCTCATCAATCAGAACGATGGGGCTTTTGGAGAGATTTGCGGTGTCGCTGATCATCAGTGCCCGCGACTGTCCGCCGGAGAGCGCAGTGATATAGCTGTCCAGCTGAAAGCTCTCGCCGGAGAGACGGTTGGCATCCTCGATGATGCGTTCCCGCTTTTCGTCCGGATTCACGAGCCGGGATTTTGCGTGCAGATCGATGTATTCTCCGACAGTGAGATCCATCACAAAATTCATGTTCTGGGAGAGCTGAGCCACCAGCTTCTCCCCTCCCGAGAAGCGCTTTTCTGTGGAGAGCTCCTCGCCGTTCACAAGTATGCGGCGTCCAGTCGGTGTGTCTCCGTGCGCCATCCACTCGATGTCTGCAAGCAGCCGGCTCTTTCCGGAGCCGGTCGGGCCGACAATGGAGATGACATCAGAGGGGTGCAGCTCAAGCGATGAGAAGTGCTCCGGAGCTCCGCTTTTGTCATGACCGGGGAGTATGGTGATGCCCTGAAAGTACTTTTCCTCCCCCAGAAAGTCGAGCATTTGCCGGAGGTATTCGTCGAAGTTTTTTTCTATCTCACTGAGGCTGACGCCGAGCTCTGCTTTTTCTGTGTCGTCAAGCTGAGTCAGATACTCGTGAAGTGTGAGTGCTCCTGCGTGCTCGACAGAGAGTCCGTTTGCAAGAAAGAAGTTGTCAGTGAAGGGATAGCGCTTCCGCAGTTCTGCGATAGTCATAGAAGTCCTCCTGTCGTGTTTACTGAATTTTTCTTACATTTCCCAGCTGATAGTCCTGACCGATTCTGGTCTCACCAAGGCAGTAGGAGCAGAGTGCAGTCGGCATGGGGTAGCGGAGCTTCATCTCCTGCTTCTCTGTGAGTGACATGGCCCGCTCACGGATGATGGAGGAGAGCTCAAATGCGCCCTGTCCGCTCAGCCCGTTCAGGTTCAGAATGATGGCGCGCGGATTCACGGTCTGCACTCTGGAGGCGAAGATCTCCCGTTCTGCCTGAGAGACGATATCGCCCTTGGTGATGACCACAATATCTGCGGAGCGGAGCATGGGGCCGATCTTCAGCGGTGTGTTGATGCCGGAGAGATTGTCGATTACGCAGATGGAGAGCACATCTTTTATGTAGGGGCTGCATCGGTTGCAGAGTCCGGCAGATTCCGTGATGAGTATACTGAGTCCGAGTGAGTGTCCCCAGTGAAGTATTTCGTCAATATTGGAGACGAAAAAGTGGTCCGGGCAGAGTCCGCCGGAGAGCCCTTTCTTTACGGGGATGCCGTATTTTTCATAGATTTTATCGTCGTCGGTGTAGAGGCAGTCGAACTTTACTACACCGATTTTTCTGTTTTCTGTCTTAAGCTGTGCGATCGTCTTCAGGATGACAGAGGTCTTGCCGGAGCTTGGCGGGCCCGAAAAGGTAATCAGTTTCATACATTTATCCTTTCTGGTTCAGAGCAAAATATTTCTCTATTACGGGCAGTTCCCTTGAAATTTCATGCAGCATATCCCAGCCGGCAAAGAGGAGCTGCTGCTCCGGCGCGAGCTGCGGACCGGCAGAGGGAGAAGTCACGGGAAATTTTCCGTTGAAGGAGAGGATATGATTCACTTCATTGGAGAGCAGATAGTCAATGACGGAGGCGATGGCAGCCTCGCTCTCTCTGCGGACGGTCATCAGGATGGGACTGGCGACAGCTCCCTCCTCCGGCCACACCAGCTCCTGATTGTCATTTGCAATCATAGAGGCAAAGAAGTAGGGAGCGATAGAGACTGAGGGAGCCTGATTCTGCATGCCCTTTACCATCTGGGCGGGATGCAGACTCTTTGCAAAGCATTCCTTCAGGGCGGCAAGACCCTGCACCCCGAAGCGGCTGTAGATGGTCAGCACCAGGGCGTTGTGCATATCCAGATCGGAGACCGGGATCGCGACAGACCGGCGGAAATCTCCGGAGAGGAGCTCTTCCCAGGAACGCGGAACTTGCCGTCCGTTGAGGGCCCGTTTGTTGACGATAAATACGGCCGGCACCACTGCGATGATGCGATACAGACCCTTCGGGTCACGCAGCCCCGGAAGCTTTGTCTGCATTTCCCTGTTGAAGGGAAGCTCCGGTGCAGTGTAATGCGTGGCGAACACACTGTGCAGCTCAGAGTTAATGATGAGCTCATAGCCTGCGGAGCTGATGAGATCCGGGTATGCCGCTTCTTTTCCGGAGAGAAGGCGCTCTGTCACAAAATCCAGTCCCAGATTTGCGGAGCGAAAGTCGAAATCGATGTCATGCACATGGTGTACTTTATTGTAGGCATTCAGGTGGTCAGTCAGGGGGAGCTTCACAGGGCAGGGAAGAGAACCGGCAGCGAGATAGCGGCGTGTAGCGGAAGCATCAACCGCGTTGTCTGCTTCCTCTTCTGACCCGGCAACGGCGCGGTAGTTCTCATACTCTGAGAGAAATATCTCCTCGTCGATTCCTTTTGTGGCGAGGGCTTGGCGGAGTGAGATCATTTTCCCCATGGTCTGAAATGCGATATCCTGCCGCAGCGGCGAGAAGCCGTGGGAGATCAGAAATTCCCGCAGTGCGGGGTGTTCCATGCAGAGTGCATATACGTTTTTTTCAGTGTTCATTGAGCGGTCCTTTCCTTACAGTGCGCGCATAGTATGGCAGCAGACTGACAACAAGAATAGCAGAGAAGCAGCAGAAAGTATGTGACTTCGGCAACATAAGAGACATTTCGCTTCAGAAGGCTTCCGTGTTATAATAAAATAAAACCAGCTTTGTACAGTCAGGACAGGAGCAGAGAATGAGACATTATGAGTTTGTGCAGGCAGTGGAGGCCAATCCGGTCATCGCAGCGATCAAGGATGATGAGGGACTCGAGCAATGTCTTCATTCCGATATCGGCATCGTATTTATTCTTTACGGCGATATCGGCAGTATCGTAGGCATTGTGAAGCGTCTGAAGGACGCGGGAAAGGTCGCCATGGTGCATATGGATCTGATCAGCGGACTGCAGGCAAAGGATGTTTCCGTAGACTATATTCGGAATTATACGGAGGCGGATGGTATCATTACGACAAAATTCAATCTGATTCAGCATGCGCGGGATATCGGCCTGAACACGATACTCCGCATGTTTATGCTGGACAGCACCTCTATGGACAGCTTTGAGAAGAATGGCCGCAGCGAATCGGTGCAGCCGGATATCGTAGAGGTGCTTCCGGGGACTCTGCTGCCGGAGGTGATTCAGAGGTTGAATCGCTTATGTCGGGTGCCCGTTATGGTCAGCGGGCTCATTACAGCAAAGTCGGAGGTCTATAACGCGCTGAAGAACGGGGCGGTGTCCATTTCGACGACCAATCAGGCACTGTGGTTTATTTAAGCACAGCCCGGGCATCAAGGTCTTTGCAGAGCGGACATCTGGTTTCTGCAGAAAGAAAGTTAAGCAAGCTTAATAAAGCCGTAAATAGAAGCCGGCCTGCTTCCGTCGTATAATAAAAAGCATCGGAGGTAGGAAAATGCGGAAACAGAGATGGATGAAAACAGCGGCGCTTTTTCTGGCTGTAGCGGCAATGGCTCTGATGCCGGGACTCAGCTCCCGTGCGGGAACTGTGATTCATGCAAAGAGGGAAACGAAAAGTGCTGTAAGCGATTTAAGGACAAGCTCTGACAGCTTTTATTTTGCTGTGAGCGGGATGTATACTTACAGTCAGCTGCAATCGGATATTGCGCTTCTCACACAGCGCTATTCCGGTGTGAGCGCAGATTCTATCGGGAACACAGCGGACGGCAGACAACTGTACCGCATTGTAATAGGAAATCCGGCGGCGGAGAAAAAAATCCTCGTGGTCGCGGCGATGCACGCGCGGGAATACATCACGACGCCGCTCGTCATGCGTCAGCTGAAGGATCTCCTCGACCGAAGAGACAGCGGTGATGCCAGTCTGGAGAGCGTCTGCGTGCAGTTCGTACCGATGCTTGATCCGGATGGCGTTGCGATCTCGCAATATGCGCTGGACGGTCTTCAGACGAATGCGATGAAGCGGAAGGTCAATGCGATCATACAAAGCTGGGCGGAATGGGGACTGCTGGAGGATACAAACAAATATAACTGGTATCTGAATAAGTGGAAGAACAATGCGAATGGAGTCGATCTGAACAGGAACTTCCCGACGCCGGGCTGGGCACCTCTGAAGGATCTGCGAGACAAGCCGGCGAGCGATCTCTACAAGGGTCCCTCCGGAGGCTCAGAGCTTGAGACGCAGGCTATTATGAGGCTTGTACAAAGTCAGAAGTTCAGCGAGGTGGTGAATTACCACTCGCAGGGTCAGATCATCTACTGGGCACACAGCAAGGCCGGTGCCGAGGTAAGAGAGAGAGAGCACAATATGGGCCGGATTGCTTCTAGACTCACAGGTTATGGCCTGGTGACACCGGGAAGCGGCGCATCCGAGGAGGGCTGCAGCTTCAAGGACTGGCTGGATGCAGAGATGAATGTGCCAAACATCACCCTGGAGGTGGGACTTGGAACGGCGCCTGTGCCAGAGACCCAGCTGGAGACCATATGGACGCAGAATCGGAAGCTGCTTCCGGAGCTCATCGCAGAGCTTCTGGGAAGGAGCACGCTGCTGGAAGAAATTAAAAATGAAGAGCGCGCGGCCAAGGAGCAGATAGAGGCCGGGCAGAGCGGCAGCGTGCAGCTGAACAGCGCGCCGGCAGGAAAGGACAGCAGCGTCCAGCTGGTCGCGCCCCGCGCAGAATAAGCTAAGTATTAAAGGAGCAGCATAGCAGAATGGGAAAGCTTCAGGAAATGATACTGAACGACGGAATTGGAAGAAAGATCACAGCAGTCACGGAGATCGTGCTGGGAAATGTACTCTTTGGCCTTGTTGTAAAGCTCTTCTTGCTTCCGGCGAGTCTGGTTACCAGTGGTGCGACAGGCATTTCCATTGTGCTCTATGAGATCAGTGGGATTCCGGTATCCTACTCTCTTCTGGTTCTGAATGTGCTCATGCTGTTTGTGGGACTTCTGCTGCTCGGCAGGGCCTTTGCTCTCTCGACGCTGCTCAGTACCTTTATCAGTCCGCTGGCGCTGGGGTTCTGGGAGCGGGCGCTTGGGGATTATGTGATGAGCGATAACCTGATGCTCTGCGCTATTTTTGCGGGACTTGGCATCGGCATTTCTCTCGGAATCGTGCTGCGCGCGGGTTCCTCGACCGGAGGCATGGACATTCCGCCGCTTGTGCTGAATAAGTACTGTCATGTACCGATTTCCATCAGCTTCTATATCTTTGATTTTCTGATTCTTTTCATGCAGGCAGTGGTCTATCCCCCGGAGCGCATACTCTACGGACTGGTGGTCGTGATTATCTCAACGATGGCCATGGATCAGATGCTTTTCCTTGGCACGACGCGCACGGAGGTGAAGATCATCAGCGAGCGCTCCGATGAGATCCGCATGGCGATTCTCACAGAGCTGGAGCGCGGCGTGACGCTCCTGAACGGGCAGACCGGTTACATGAATAAGGATACACAGATTGTGCTGAGCGTGGTATACAACCGGGAGCTGCCGCGGTTAGAGCGCCGTATTCATGAGATAGATCCTGAGAGCTTCATGATCATCAGCCGCATCAGTCAGGTGCACGGGCGGGGCTTTACACCGGGAAAAAAGTGAGTTGAAAAGGAGAATGCAAATGAAGAAGGTCACGGTTTTTTATCTGGAGAGCTGCCCCTACTGCAAGAATGCGAGGCGGGCAGTGGAGGAGCTGAAGGCGGAGAATCCAAGGTATGCGGAGCCGGAGCTGGAATGGATCAACGAGGAGAAGCAGCCGGAGCTTGCGGAGCAGTACGAGTATTTCAGCGTGCCTTCCATGTTTATCGGGAAGGAGAAGCTCTACGAGGCACATCTTGGTGAGCGCTATGAGGAGTGCAGAGAGCATGTCAGACAGACCCTCGAAGCAGCCCTGAAGTAGAGGCTGTTGAAACAGATGCTGTGTGGAGAATATGGCGGAAGAACCGCAGGGAGAGCAGAATGATCTGGAATCGAAAAGAAGTAAAGAGAAACGCGAGGTCTGCATTTAAGCGAAATTATATACTCTGTGTGCTCGCAGCGCTGCTGCTGGCGATCTTTGTAGAACAGGGCAGAGAGGGGAGAAGCAGCCATACTGAGAAGCAGCAAACTGCCGCTGTGCAGAGTGAGGCCGGAATTAATTCCTCCGGATACAGTGCGGACGAAGAGAATATGGGTGATGATTCTTGGCTGTGGAAAAAGCTTCCGGGCTACAGCGTTGCAAAGAAGCTTCCCTGGATGGGACAATCAGTCCTTGATGTGGTTCCGACCTTTCGCTCGGCGATTGTAGCGCTGTCGCTGTGGATGCTGCTCATACTTCTGCTGGTGAATATTTTTATCTCTACAGCCTTCGAGGTCGGGATACGGAGGTTTTTCCTGGATAATACCGAGTCGAAGGCAGAGCCGGGAGCTATCTTTTCCGGTTTCACCGGGGGGAACTACGGAAAGATTGTTCTGACTCTGGTGATACGCAATATCAAGATCGTCCTCTGGACGCTCTGCCTCATTATTCCCGGCATCATCAAGAGCATTGAGTATACGATGATTCCCTACATCCTCGCGGAGGAGCCGGAGCTGAGCCGCAAGGAGGTCTTTGAGCGGAGCTATCAGCTTATGGACGGAAACAAGTGGGGAACCTTTGTCCTGAGTCTGTCCTTTATCGGCTGGCAGCTGCTCGGCGCTCTGACCGGGGGACTTCTGGACGTCCTCTGGACCAATCCTTACAGGGCGGCTGCAGAGGCAGAGCTCTACCGTCAGCTGCGCGATGATCTGAGGCGACGGGAAGAGCAGCAGAAGCAGCAGAATACCTGGTCGGGGACAGAACAGGAGCCGTGGTACGGAGCGGCTCGTTTTGAGGGTGATGAAAATAATTTAAGATAAGGACCGGGTAGGGTATGTTCAGCTCGCTGATTGTCTGGATGGACTTTGTCGGAACCGTTGCCTTTGCGATATCCGGGGCAATGGTTGCGGCGAGAAAGAATATGGATATTTTTGGTGTCAATATGCTTGCAGTGCTCACCGCAACTGGTGGAGGAATGATACGGGATATCATTATCGGAAGGACACCGCCGGTCATGTTTCTGAATCCGAGCTATGTCCTTATTGCAGTACTCACCGCTAATATTCTTTTTCTGGTTCTGTACAGCAGAAAGTCACTGCCGCTCTCACAGAGAGTCGGAGAGCAGCTGCTCTTCTGGTTCGACACACTGGGGCTTGCGGCCTTTACGGTCGACGGCGTGTTCGCCGGAGTGCAGGCACAGCACGGAGATAAGCTCTTTCTGATTGCCTTTCTCGGGGTCATGACCGGTGTCGGGGGCGGTGCCTTGAGGGATATCTTTGCAGATGAGATGCCGCAGATCTTTGTGAAGCATGTCTATGCAGTTGCCTCAGTCGCAGGGGCAGTTGTGACGGGGCTGTTCTGGCGTATTACGGCGGAGGAAAATATCGCTGTAGCAGCAGGGGCACTGACGGTAATTGCGCTTCGCTATGAAGCAGTCAGACATCATTGGAATCTTCCGCGTCTGCGCTGAGAATCAGCACAGACGAAAGTTTTCGTATTACCACGGTGGCGGGCATCCAGACAGTTTCTTTTATAAATAACATAGCGGCAGGTCAGCATGAAACTTGATTTATTTCATGCTGGCCTGCTTGATTATTTTGGCCTTATGCACCAGCGTGAGGAGAGCACAGTGTACTCTTTGGCACGACACTATGCAAGGTACAACAACTGTGGTAAATTATAGAAAAACAAATGTTTTCGGGGGAGGTACAAGTATGTCAAAGGATCTTACGAAGCTGAAGACACCGCATACCTATGCGATTATCTTCGCTGTTATTGTGGTGTGCTGGCTGCTGACGTTTATAATTCCGGCGGGGCGCTTCAGCACACACAAGATTGAGTATACCGACAACAACGGGGTGGTGAAGAGCAGAACAGTGCTGATGGAGGATACCTTCCGCTACAGCTACGCGCTGAATACGGAGCAGGTCAAGGAAGATATCGGGACTCTGCTGCAGCAGCCTGAGAAGCTTGCGGAGCTGGAGCTCGATGCAGAGGCACTTCAGGAATTTGCTGCAGGAGATGCTTCCGGCTGGACCCAGGGAGATCTGGATGAGCTGGGACTCACGGATGATGTGCTCTACGGCGAATTTGGAATGGAGATCTATGACACCTCCAAAAAGCTGCATAAGACGGCAGTGCTCTGGGGAACCGATGATTTTGGCGGTTTTGGCTTACTGAATTATGTGTTTGAGGGGCTGGTCACGGGAGATAAATACGGCACGGCAGTCGGTATTGTGGCTCTGATTCTTGTAGTTGGAGGCGCCTTTGGCATCATCATGCAGACCGGTGCGATTGATGCGGGCATCTATGCCTTTATCAACAGCTCAAGGGGGCTGGAGCGTGCTGCATTGCCCATCCTCTTCTTCCTCTTTTCGCTCGGCGGAGCGACTTTTGGCATGGCAGAGGAGTGTATTCCCTTTGCCATGGTCATGGTTCCCTTTGTGATCGCACTGGGCTATGATTCCATCGTCGCGGTGACGGTGACCTATGTGGCCTCTCAGATTGGAAATGCGGTTTCCTGGATGAGCCCCTTTTCTGTCGCAATTGCGCAGGGCATCGCAGGTATTCCGGTGCTCTCCGGTGCGAGCTTCCGTCTTCCGCTGTGGTTTATTGTGACAGGGCTCTCTGCGGCGTACATGATGTATTATGCAGAGAAGATACGCAAAAACCCGGAGAAGTCCGTGGTCTATAAGAGTGACTCCTATTTCCGCGGCAGAGCGGTTAATGCGACAGAGGAGATCCGCGAGTTTAAGCTGGGACATAAGCTGATTCTGCTTGAGATGCTGGCTGTTCTGATTTGGATTGTCTGGGGTGTGACGCAGAAGGGATATTATATTCCGGAAATCGCCTCTCAGTTCTTTGTAATGGGCTTTGTTGCAGGAGTGACGGCAATTCTCTTTAAGCTGAATGATATGACTGTAAATTCCATGGCCTCTGCGTTCCAGAGCGGTGCGGCCGATCTCGCCGGGACTGCAATAGTCGTTGGTATGGCAAAGGGCATACTGCTGGTGCTGGGTGGTTCGGATGCAACGGTCCCGTCTACACTGAATACAATTCTTCACAGCATTGGCGTAGCGGTTCATGGTGTGCCGGTTTATATCGGTGCAGAGATCATGTATCTGTTCCAGAGCTGCTTCAATCTTGCGGTGACCTCAAATTCCGGTCAGGCGGCACTGACCATGCCGATCATGGCGCCGCTCTCGGATATCATCGGTGTCAACCGCCAGATAGCAGTTCTGGCGTATCAGATGGGTGCCGGTTTTGTTGATGCCTTTACACCGGTTTCTGCTTCTCTTATCGGTGTGCTCGGTGTGGCACGCATGGACTGGGGCACCTGGGCGAAGTTTCAGATCAAGATGCAGGGCTTTTTCTTCCTGATGGGTAGTGTGGCCCTGGCAATTGCCTGCATGATCGGTCTGAGCTGAGAAGGCTGTTCACCAGTGCAGGCGATGCAGTGAGCCCTGACGCTCCAGCTGCATAAAATCATTTTGGCGCAGAGCTTCATAGAGAAGTATGGCGACAGAGTTGGAAAGATTCAGAGAGCGGATATCCTCATACATGGGGATGCGTATGCAGGAGCGCGGTTTTTCCACCAGTATTTCCTCGGGGATGCCCGCAGATTCCTTGCCGAACATGATGTAATCGTTTGGCCCAAGAGCTGCGTCACTGTATATCTTCTGCCCCTTGGTGGTTGCAAACCAGAGCTTTGGCATATTGAGAACCTCGCGTTCGTTAAGCTCTGCTTCACTGAAGTTATCACAGAACTGCAGCCCGGGATGCTGTGAGAGAAAGTCTGGATAGCTGTCATATTCCGACAGTGTGAGCTTGGGCCAGTAGTCCATGCCGGCACGTTTTAAGTACTTGTCGCTCAGCTCAAAACCATAGGGACGGATGAGATGCAGAGCACTGTGGCTTGCAACACAGCTTCTTCCGATTGCGCCGGTATTAAAGGGAATTTCCGGCTCGTGCAGTACGATATTTAACATGCGGCTGTTCATGTCCTTTCCGTGTCGTTGATCCGAGTAATAAATAGTCTCAATCATAATGGCGGGGTATGTTTTTGCATACCCCGCCATTATAGCGCAAGTTTATCTCTATGCGCATCGCCTTATTTTACTTATTATATGTATAGAAGCCTTCACCTGCATTGATTCCGGTCTTGCCTGCCTCAATCTTTTCCTTCAGCAGTGCTGCGATTTTACCCGCAGTGCTGTCGGGATTCCCAGCATCCGGATTCAGCATGACTACGTTGTAGGCAGTGGTCAGACCGACGATGTCCAGAATGCGGAAGGGACCCGCCGGAGCGCCGGTCGCAAGTGTCCAGGTACGGTCTATGGTCTCAGGATCTGCAATCTCTTTCGCCCAGAGTGTCTGTGCCGCATTCAGGAAGGGAACCAGCATGGAATTCAGAATATAACCGGGCTGCTCCTTCTTAAGCTTCAGTGGAACCATGTGGATGCTCTCGGCGAAAGCCACAACTGCGTCATAGCACTCAGCAGAGGTTCCGGCATGCCCCATGATCTCCGCGGTGTTGTTTTTCCATATCTCATTTGCAAAATGAAGTGCCAGATATTTCTCGGGTCTGCCCGTGGCTGCGGCAAAGCTGCTCGGCAGCATGGTGGAGGAATTGGTTGCCAGTATGGTTTTGGCCGGCAAGTATTTTGCGAGTTCTGTGTAAAATGCGGTCTTTTCTTCAGGATTTTCTGCGATGGCCTCAATGACCAGATCTGCGTTTTCTGCTGCCTCCTCGTAACTGGTGGTAAGCTTCAGTCTGGAATAGCCTTTCTCGACCTGCTGCTTTAATGCATTGATTTCCGATTCGGACAGCTGTTTTTTATCTGAGAAGCCACGGCAGTAAGCTGCCGGATTTGTCTTCATTGTCTCGAGTGTCTCGAGGTAAATCCGCTTCAGACGTTCCAGCTTCGGGCGGGTGCGCCCGATTGAACCCTCACTTCTCAGCCAGATTGTGACATCAAAGCCGCTGAATGCGGTCTGAAACGCGATTTGACTTCCCAGAACGCCGCCCCCGGCGACAACAACTTTTTTAAATTCTGTCATGTGTGCTCCTTTCAGGGAACCATAAATGCTGAGAAATTAAGCTTATATTCATCGGCAGTTATGGAGATCTTAAACTATACAAAAAATGGAAACAATTAACTTTGATATCACTATACCGTATTTCCGGCATAAGTCAACAGAAAATCCTATTAAAATAGTAGGAATTAAAAATAAAACAAAAATGTCTCTTCAATAGACTGTAAAAAACAGGAAAAGCAGGGTCAGCTTTGCAAAAAGTTTTTGTCGAGAATATGTATCTCCCGTCCAGTCCAGTCGATCAGTCCTTCCTCCCGCATTCTGCTGAGCTCTCTGGACAGGGCGCTGCGGTCGGCGTAGAGATATTCCGCAAGTTCAGTTCGGGAGAAGGGGAGATGTATGCTTCCGCTTTCACTGCCGGGAAAGGATGCAAAGTATATTTTCAGCTTGTCGCGCAGCTTTTTCTGTCCCATAATACGTATCTTCTGATTCAGAAAGAGGGAGCGTCGCGCAAAGTCCTGCATCAGATTCAGGGCAATCTGCATGCAGTGCGGAGATACGGAAGCAGCAGGCTCCATCAGCGCCTCGAAGTCAAGAAACAGCAGCTCGCAGTCGCTGATTGCCCTTAACTGCATGGGGCTGCCCTTTACTCCGGCGCAGACCAGTGCTGCCCCGAATATCTCTCCGGCGCTGATGTGCCGCATGTTCACACAGTTACCGCTTTCATCATAGAAGGAGATCTCCACTGTACCGGAAATGATAATTCCTGCACGATGGCTGTGATCTCCGATATTCAGAATGGCCTCATTTTTCGGATAGGCATGTCGTTTGGCCTGCAGTGTATGAAGAACCTCTGTGTAAGCACTCTCAGGAATGCCTGTGAAGAGTCTGCACTGCTGTAAGCTGTGGTGAATCGCGTTTATTTGCAGCATGGCGCCCTCCTGTGAACCGTTATGGTTAAAAAAGACTAATAAAAAGTGTATATCGAGTATGGAAGGACTGTCAAGCGTTGCACTTGGTATAAAAATATGAGAAAGTATTTCTGAAAGCTGTGCTATACTGTTTTATCAACTTGCATAGGATCGCCGCATGAAGTTCGCAAAAGCTGTAGATACAGTGCTTACAGGAAAGACAGGAGGATATGATTTTGCGCGATGAGATATTGCAGACAAGCTACGGCCTGCTGATCCCTTTTCTGGGAACAGGACTTGGCTCAGCCTGTGTGTTTTTCATGAGAAATGAGCTTCGTCAGGATGTGCAGAAGATACTGACGGGCTTTGCTGCGGGTGTTATGGTGGCAGCCTCTGTCTGGAGTCTTCTCATTCCGGCGATTGAACAGGGAGCGGAGCGGGGGAAGCTTGCTGTGCTGCCGGCAGTGCTTGGATTTTGGCTGGGAATACTCTTTCTTCTGCTCATGGATCATCTTGTACCTCACCTGCATCAGTTCAGTGATGAGGCGGAGGGACCGCGGAGCAGACTGAGAAGGACGACCATGATGGTGCTTGCGGTGACACTGCACAATATACCGGAGGGCATGGCGATCGGTGTGGTTTACGCCGGTTATCTGGCAGGAAATGCGAATATTTCTGCGACAGCGGCGCTTGCGCTGGCCCTTGGTATTGCGATTCAGAACTTCCCGGAGGGCGCCATTATCTCCATGCCGCTGCATGCGCAGGGGGAGAGTCGCATGAAAGCTTTCGTGAACGGTGTGCTCTCCGGTGCGGTAGAGCCGGTGGGAGCGCTTCTCACAATTCTCGCGACAGCTCTTGTGCTTCCGGCCCTGCCTTATCTGCTGAGTTTTGCGGCGGGCGCTATGCTCTATGTGGTTGTGGAGGAGCTGATTCCAGAAATGTCAGTGGGAGTTCACTCCGATTTTGGCACGCTGGCTTTTGGTCTTGGCTTTAGTCTGATGATGTATCTTGATGTAGTGCTTGGTTAGAAATTGCCGCGGAGATACGGCGAGAAGCGTTGTGCTGGCTATGAAAAACAGAAATGGGTGAGACATCAAAATATTCTGTAAAGAGAAGCATCGAAAAGACTCCGCCCGGCAATCACTGACTGCCGGGCGGAGTCTTAGAGTTTCAAACAGTATTAGCGCACAGGCATGCATTCATAGCTGTGTACTTTTCGCCTGAGAGTATGCAGGCTTCAGACAGAGTGCCTGTCTGCGAGAGCTGTACTTAGCCCTCGATTTGAATGTAACGCTTCTCCGGAACCTCTGGCTGCGCGGACTTCTTCGGTACACTGAGTTTCAGAATACCATCCTCAAACTTTGCGGAGATGTCCTCCTCACGGAGATTTTCGCCGACATAGAAGCTGCGGCTCATTGAACCGGCGTAACGTTCTCTTCGAATGTAGCGGCCATTTTCTGTCTTTTCTTCCTTATCAAGTCCCTTTTCCGTGCTGATGGTCAGGTAACCGTTGTTCAGCTCCGCATGAATTTCATCCTTCTTGAAGCCGGGGAGATCGATCGCAAGTTCATAGCTGTTGTCGGATTCCTTGATATCAGTCTTCATAATGTTTTTGGCATTCTTTCCGTAGAGGGGATTTCTTCTGCCGAAGAAAGCGCTGTCAAAATCGTTCATCCAATCATCAAAGAGATTCTCACCAAATACACTGGGCATATACATCATAATGCTTCCTCCTTTTATACTGTGGCAGGTTTTTAAAACCCTGCTGTTCTTTTTGTTCTATAGAGACTATAACATATGTTATTAGCACTGTCAACATGCGAGTGCTAAAAATTTAAAAAATCCTTTCATTTGACATTTTCAGAGAGAATTTCTACTATGTAGGCGAAGAAAATGATGCAGAGAGGTAAGTATATGGAACTGTACGGAACCTTTGGACCGTCTTGCTGCGAGACGGAACTCCTAAGTCGCATGCTGGATGCAGGAATGACAGGAATACGTCTGAATCTGTCTCATGGTAATCTTTTGGAGCATCCGGAATGGCTTTATAACTGGCGAGAGGCCCAGTTGCGCTCCGGGCGCCATGCTGAGCTGATGATTGATCTGAAGGGAGCGGAGCTCAGAATCGTAGAGCTGAAAGGGAAGAGCTTACTCTGCGGAGGAGAGCTTGTAAATCTTTATGCCGGAGCTGTCCCTGATACCGGAGGCCCCGTCCGGATCTCGCCTGATTTGGAAGCGCAGCCGGAAAGTCAGCAAAAAAACCAGCCGGAAGGCAAGGACAGTTATCTGAAGAAGTTATTTCTTCATGGGGATGAGTCTTTGACAGAAAATGTCGGGACAGCGGGGTCAGCAGAAACTGTGTTTTCCTCTCAAGCTGTCTGCCATATGGGGATTCCGCAGCCGCTTTACAGGGCACTCCGGAGCGGACAGCATCTGTTTATCAATGATGCGGAGCTTGAACTCGAGGTGCTCCCACCGCGCAGGAGCAATTTTTATCCATCGGTCGGAATGGAGCGGCCGAAGGAGGGAAAGGCTGCAGCTGAAAGAGATCACGATTTGTCTTTCGTCAGTATGCCGCTGTCCTGCCGGGTGCTTCGCGGTGGCACGGCGGCTCCCGGAAAGAGCATTGCCCTGAGAGGAGTGGAGATTCCGCTGCCCGTTCTTACCCCTGAGGATATCGAAAACCTCGCACATGCGCGGGAGGCAGGTGTCACGGCGGTGATGCAGCCCTTTGTGGAGTGTGGAGAAGATGTGGAGCTGCTTCGGAGAGAGCTGTCTGCCCGCGGTCTTTCGAAGCTTCGCATCTTTGCAAAGATAGAAAACCAGGCGGGGATAGAGCATCTGGATGAAATCATGGCTGCTGCAGATCATATTGTCATCGCCCGCGGGGATTTGGGGAGCAATATCGGATTTCTGAGGCTTCCGAAAGCGCAGGAGGAGATTGCACGGCGCTGCCGAGCCGTAAAGAAGCCCTTTATGGTCGTGACGCAGCTGCTTCATTCTATGACAGAGCACAGTGTACCGACGAGGGCGGAGCTCTCGGATATTTATCTCGCAGTGCGTCAGGGGGCATCTTCGCTGATGCTGACGGGCGAGACGGCGATCGGGAGCTATCCGCTGGAGGCGATGCGCTGGCTGCGGGATATTGCTGAGGCCTCAGCAATTCAGGATTGAACCTGTGGATTATTTGAAGACTTTCAGATGCCGGGGCGGAGGGCTAGAGACAGACCTCCGTCTTAAATTGTAGAAAACAGTGCTTGCAAGAAGAATGGTAAGGTCTTATGATAGTCGGGTCATTTTGCTGTGAATTGTGTGATATAGAAAGGCGAGCCTGATGAGATTAATGCGTCAGTTTGGAATTATTGCAGCCATTACCTGTATCGGAGAGCTGATGAAATATTTGATACCCCTCGCGATACCCGGGAGTATTTACGGACTGGTTCTGATGATGGGATGTCTTATGACAGGGATCATAAAGCTGGATCAGGTGAAGGAGACAGCAGAATTTCTGATTGAAATTATGCCGCTGATGTTTATACCGGCGGGAGTCGGTCTCATGACCTCATGGGAAGAGCTGAGTCAGATATTGCTGCCGGTCTGTGTGATCACCCTGATTTCCACAGTACTGGTCATGGGGATCACCGGGAGAGTGATGGAACGGATGCTTCGGCGGAGAAAAGATTATGAATGAGCTGATTCAGAATTCAACGACCATAGGAATTGTTATAAGTCTTTTGGGCTATGAGCTGGGAGTGGCTTTGAAAAACCGATTTCATAAGGCCTTCCTGAATCCACTTCTCATTTCCATTGTGCTGGTTATATGCTTTATGCTGGGCTTTCACATCAGCTATGAGAGCTATAATCAGAGTGCGCGCTACCTGAGCTATCTGCTCACCCCGGCGACTGTCAGCCTTGCGATCCCGCTCTATCAGCAGTTGGCGCTGCTTAGGCAGAATCTGTTTGCAATTCTGATCGCTGTGTTTTCAGGTATGCTCACAAGCCTCTGCTCCGTTCTTCTGCTCTGCGCAGTCTTTGGGCTGAATCACACGCAGTATATCACTTTGCTGCCGAAGTCCATCACGACTGCGATCGGCATTGGCGTCTCAGAGGAGCTCGGCGGCTTCTCAACGATCACGGTCGCAGTGATTATTGTCACAGGGATACTGGGAAATGTTCTTGCGGAGCCGATCTGTCGCCTCTTTGCGATCCACAGTCCTCTCGCAAAAGGGCTGGCGCTCGGCACCTCTGCGCACGCGATAGGAACTGCAAAGGCGATGGAGCTCGGAGAGATTGAGGGGGGCGATGAGCAGCCTGGCAATTGTGGTCTGCGGCCTCATGACGGTGATTGTGGCGTCAATTTTTGCAACAATATACTGAGGGCTTCAGGACCCGGGGGTGTCTCTGTGCCGAGGGGATCTGCAAAGCGGATGATGGGGGCTTCTCAACGGGCGATCAGTGGAGCCCTGCGGCATAGTCGTACAGGGAGCCACTCTCATAGACGGAGATCAGTGCGCGGGCATAGTCCTGCGCCTTTTCTTTATCATAAGGCAGATTGCATTTGATCAATCGTTCCTTCAGCTCCGCTTTTTCCGCCTTGTCCAGATATTCGTAGAAGGAATCCAGTTTCAGAGTGGCTAGCGGATCCTCTGTCACAGGCATAAAGATGCGGTCGCAGCTCTCGAGAAGCTCAGAGGCCCGGCGGCCGAAGGAGCCGAAGTCCAGGATGATGGTTGCGTATCCGCTCTCCTCGGCGATGCGGCGGATGAGTCGTGACATATCCTCTGAGGAAATCTGAGAGACATCCTCTATGCAGCGCACAGGCGGGATATAGTCAAGTGAGCCGAAGGAATGTACCTTGCTTTTTAAGCGGCTCCAGGAGTAGGAGCCTTGCAGGTAGCAATAGATGACATCGGACAAATCCTCTTCCGCGTTGCGGGAAATGTTCATAAATACACCGGCATATTCCTCCAGAGAGATGAGCAATGTTCTTCCGCGGGAGGCACGCACCATACCGAGCGTGATAGCGAGGGTTGTCTTTCCGCAGCGGTTGACGGGCGAGTAGACTCCGATGATTTCACACTGTGAGGAGCGGACGCGCGTCACGGTATGGCTGTCGTCGTCTGCGTAAATTTTCATGAGCTCCCGGGACATCCGGTCCGCAGGGAGATATTTAAACACTGCAGCTGCTCCAAAGGGACGATGTTCCTTTCCCGCGACAAAACCGTCTTCGCTGAGCAGAATGACCTTTGCATTTCCGGTGAGTCCGTGTGCGTCGTGAGCAAGTGACTCTGAGATCAGGAGGATCTCTATCTGTACACTCTGACAGAACCTTCGGAAGCTCTCCAGCTCGGAGAAGGCCGTTGCCCGAAAGCCAATGCTGGACTGCTCATTAAAGTAGGAAACCAGCCGTTTTCCATATTCTGCATCCTGATCAACGACGGCCATGACTCTGCGCATAGTGATATCCTCCTGAATGGGTATAATGAGGGAAAAAAATAGTATTACGCTGCTGTGAGTGGAATATTGGCAACCTGACAGCAGATGAAACTGAGAAGAAAGCAGGGGGCCATGGGAATGCCGGAGTGCCGCCGCCGGAGCAGAAGGAACAGTGCCGGGATCGCTGCGAGCAGCAGACTGCAAAAAAGAAAAGAAAGAAAGCTGTCCGGCTCGCTCCATGCGGCAATCACAGCGAGCAGCTTGACATCTCCCGCGCCGACCAAGTGGAGACGGAACAGCGGGTAGCAGAGAAGGCAGATAAACCAAAGGCGAAGCAGAAAGCTCTGTCCCAGGAAAAAACCTCCCGGAAGAATGGCGATCAAAATGAGGAGATTCGGGATTCTGCGACTTTTGAGATCGCTGAAGGTGGCAATGGTGAGGACGGGGAGCAGTGGCAGTACCGGCATAGAAGTGTGCAGAGCGGAAGGAAGCGTATTCATTCACTTCTCCTTTTTGTGTGATTTTTACAGTCTTTCCTTTAAAAGAGAGGGTAAAACAGGTATAATCGACTTGACAGCAACAAAAATCCGATGGAGGGGATTATGGATAAGAACAATCCGGGACTTGGATTTATAACGCAGGACGACTGCTACCTGTTTGGTCAGGGAACGCATTATGAGATATATAAAAAGCTTGGGGCGCATCCCTGCGAATATCAGGGAAAGCGCGGCTATTATTTTGCGGTCTGGGCGCCACATGCGGCTGCTGTGAGTGTGGTTGGAGATTTTAACCGCTGGGATCCGGAGAACAGCTGCTGTACGAGAGTTGGTCAGGGAGGAATATGGGAGTGCTTTATCCCTGGGCTCAGTGCAGGTGAGCTGTATAAGTTTGTGATTCGAACACAGGGGGGCGACATTCTGTATAAGGCGGATCCCTACGCCCGCTGTGCGGAATTCCGTCCGGGAACCGCTTCACGTATGGCGGAGGAGCCCTGGGAGTTTTCATGGGGAGATCGCAGCTGGATGAAAAAACGGGCGGAGCAGGATCCCCGGCACAGTGCGCTCAGTATTTATGAGTGTCATCTGGGCTCATGGAAGAAGAATCAGGGAGGAGCGCGGGACGGCTTCAAGTCCTACCGGGAGCTTGCAGAGGAGCTTGCAGCCTATGTGAAGGACATGGGGTATACACATGTTGAGCTGATGGGCATTGCGGAGCATCCCTTTGACGGGAGCTGGGGCTATCAGGTAACCGGTTATTATGCGCCGACGGCCCGCTATGGCGATGCTCAGGATTTTCAGTATTTCGTGAACTACCTGCACCGGGCCGGAATCGGAGTCATTCTGGACTGGGTACCGGCACATTTTCCGCGGGATGCTTTTGGTCTTGCGGATTTTGACGGTCAGAGCTGCTATGAATATGCAGACCCCAGAAAGGGAGAGCATCCGGACTGGGGTACCAAGGTCTTTGATTATGGGAAGAATGAGGTAAAGAATTTTCTCATCGCAAATGCGCTCTACTGGCTGAACGAGTATCATGTGGACGGTCTGCGGGTTGATGCAGTCGCCTCAATGCTGTATCTTGACTATGGCAGACGGGAGGGGGAGTGGTGCAGCAATCAGTACGGCGGCAATGAAAATCTGGAGGCGATAGAGTTCTTCAAGCATCTGAATTCAGTCATAGCCGGGCGGCACGACGGAAGCATGATTATTGCAGAGGAGAGTACTGCCTGGCCCATGGTGACGCACAGTCCGGAGAAAAACGGCCTGGGCTTTACCTTCAAGTGGAATATGGGCTGGATGCACGATTTCCTTGAGTATATGAAGCTGGATCCTTATTTCCGAAAGGGAAATCACAATAAGATGACCTTTGGTCTCACCTATTTTACAAGTGAGAACTATATTTTAGTGCTTTCTCACGACGAGGTGGTGCATCTCAAGTGCTCGATGATCAATAAGATGCCGGGCATTTACGAGGATAAATTTGCAAATCTGAGGTGCGCGTATGCCTACATGTTCGGACATCCTGGTAAAAAGCTTCTCTTTATGGGACAGGATTTTGCTCAGTGGCATGAGTGGGATGAAAGTGTTTCCCTCAGCTGGGAATTGCTGAATGAGGAGCCGCACCGGGCACTTCAGAATTTTGTCAGAGGATTGCTTCACATCTACCGCACGCATCCCTGCCTCTATCAGCAGGATGACAACTGGGACGGCTTTGAGTGGATCAATGCAAACGATGCGGAGCGCTCTGTCTTTTCCTTTGTGCGCTACGATAAGGACAGGAAGAAGTCTCTGCTCTTTGTGATTAACTTTACGCCTATGGAGCGGCCGGACTACAAGGTCGGCGTTCCGCATGCGGGCAGCTATCGCCTGATTTTTGATGAGAAAGACGGGGCTTACAAGCTGCAAAAGAAGAAAGCAGAGAGCTTCAGAGCATACAAGGGAGAATGTGACAATCGTCCGTATCATATTTTTCACCCGCTGGAGCCCTACGGTATCCGCATATATGAGTTTGGCCCGGCAAGAAAGACGGCGAAAACGAAGACCGCTGTCGGCGGGCAGCCTCAGCTCCTTGCGACCAGCTCCGCGAAGGCACATTCTTCGCTGTGATCACCTGAAATCAATTCGCTCCTGTCTTCATTTTTGTGGAAGAGGCGGTGGAAGAGTCCACCGCTTTTTTCATTCTCTCCGGAGTTGTCCGATTCAGAGGGGAACGTCACCTCCCGGATTTCTGCGATCAGTGCTTCGTTGTCTTCGGGTATCAATGCTTCCGGCAGAGGAAGCTCCACAGCAGCTTCATCGGTATGCGTCAGTACGGTGGGATCAGAAATATTTTCCTGAGAAACAAGAATCTGCTCAAGTCGATCCAGTGCGCTCGGATGATCGAGACTCTCCTTGTAGAGGCGATAGGCAAGTACGACACTGGAGTAGTCATCCTGATCCGTGCACGCAAGCACGGTTTTCAGAAACTCAGAGAGCTCTGATGAAAAGCTGCTTCCTCTGGCCGGAATAAAGAGAAAGCAGGGAGACCGGCTGACAGGAGAGAGATAGACCGATTCCAGCGAGAGGAGAATGCCGGAGGGATCGAGAAGATAGGGGGCCATGCCTGCGATGATGTGCTTCAGGGTGAGAATGAGGCGGCGGATGTCGGCGGCAAGCAGCTTCTGGGTTTCTGACAGCTCTGCGAGAGAGCACATCCCGCTGATATCATAGCGGAGCTCGAGCTCTCCGTTGTTGTCACATATGGAGAGCCTCAGAAGACCATCGATCGGATTTTCCTCCAGCATGCGCAGTTCAAACTGTTCCCGGAGCTGAATGTCAGCCGGTATGGTCAGATAGCGGCGGTCGGTTTCATTTAAGATCTGTGGCATGATCAGAGCGTCCTTTCTGTGTTTGTACGGAATTGCTGTAGTCCCGGATTGCGGTTGCAGCGCGCATGACATCCTCAGAACTTGCATTGCGCCGTTCTGCGGAGAGTTTCATCTCACTGTTTTGCAGCAGCGCACGGGAATACAGGGGGCTGCGCTCCACACACAGGGCGGAATCCTTCAGCATTTGAATGGAGGAGAGGCGGTGTCGCAGCTCGGCGCTGAGAGCAGCCTCGTCGGCGCCATGCGGATCGTACAGCGGCTCGGCGTGCGCGGCTCGCACGCTGGTTTCTGTAAGAAGAAATGCGGCGAGACAGGTGTTTCGCTGCTTCCATGAAAAACGTATCATTGCGGAGATTGCGAGGAAGATCAGGGCAAAAACATAAGAGGCTTCGACCGTGAGGCTTCCGCGGAGCTTTCGCGCTGTCTGTCCGGGCGAGCGCTCGGGAAGCCGGAAGAGTCTCGGTTTTTGTTTTGCTTTTTGCAGTATGAGGACGGCCTGGAATATATAAAGGACAATCAAGGAACAGATTACAGCGAGATAAAGTTTTCTCTCTGTGGGAGCGCTCAGCGTAAAAATGTGGTACAGAACAGGTGCGATGGTGAAGGGAAGAAAGGGAATTCTTCTGCCGCGCTGCACTCCTCCCCGCATACTGGCAGCAGTGATGAAAAAAAGCGCGCAGACTGCGGCGAGCAGAAAGGAGGCGGCCAGTATGGAGAGCAGGCGCACAGCGCCGCAGCAGGGGCCCAGAAGCAGAAAAAACAGGGAATCCCCGAGGCCGAGAGCCTCTCTGCTCAGCTTTGAGACGAGAAGAAGCACGAGGCCCGGAATCACAGACAACAGCAGCTCCCGGTACGGGGGAAGCGTGCCCGAGAGGAGCAGTCGGAGCTCATACAGGCAGACCGCAATTCCCATCAAAAGAAAAAGTCTCCGCTCTATTTCCATACGTCGGATGTCCTGAAGCACGCATAGCGTGAGAAAGCCAAACAGTATCATACGTCCGAAGAAGGTAAAAATCAGCATAGGGCCTCCTTGATCTCTGAAATAAAATGATCGGAGCTGTCTGCTTTGTGAGTCAGGGACAGCAGTAACTGCATGGCCCGAGGTGCTCCACCGATGATTTTGGAACCAGCTGCGCATAGGCGCGAATCGCACTGCAATCTGTATTTGCATGATAGGCGGATCCGCTCGGCATGATATAAACAGTGCCGGCGCTCACACCCTTAGCGCAGCGCGGGCAGGCGTGATAGCGGGAACCGCCGGAATTTCGCTCAGAAGCGATTGCATGATATGGCACAGCGCGCAGCTCATTGGACAGATAGTGACAGCCGGCAGAGCTGTGGTAGCGAGTGCTGCTTTTTCCGATATAGACGAGCGTACCCTCCGTATTGTTACTGTCGGAGGATTGCCCTGCGGGATTCCGGCCGATCCATGCGCGGCGGGAGGCGGTGACAGTCTGTGGAATGCTGGAGAGCCCAAAGACAGAAAAGGGCAGGTGATAATCGTAGTCCAGTACAATGGTGATGGTTTCCCCGTCTGAGAGACAGCTGCTGCGATGAGAGCGGATATTTTCTATAAAAGCATCCTCTATTTCCGTTGATGCGCGGAGCGCGGCCAGCGCTGCCGCAGAGCGATGGAGCGCAGAAGAACGACCGGAGCGGGCGCCTGCGGTGTGCTGTTCTCGTGCGCGGATGTCAGCTGAGTCAGAGTCGGCACTGTCTGTCGCACCTGCGGTCTGATCGGAGGCATCGGAGCTATTCTCCGCCTGCAGCAGATAGCAGGCCTCAGCCGTGTCCTGACAGACAGCCTCGCAGAGCTGCTGCATTGCCCTTGCGCTGTCCATCATCCGCATGGGAAGTATCAGCAGATACATCATAAAGAGAAAGAGCGGAAGCACCAGGGCAGCCTCAAGAGTGAGACTCGCGCGAAGCGGACGATCCCCCGGCGCTGCTCTCCCGGACAGAGGAAGGAAGGGATGCAGCCGGTTATGTACCTGGAGAGCCATATTCCGATTGTTTTTTGGGGGATAGACAGGGATTTGAAAGATATGTAGTTTCATCCCGTTACCTTCTTCCTTGGGGGGAGCAGTGCCGGGGACCCGTCCGCGATCCTGCGGGGACAGAGCGAGGGTACGGCATTTAATAGGCCTTGACCATTTTTACACAGATTGGGAAGGATGCGCCGAGAGAGGCGCCATCCGGAGAAACTCCGAGTTTCGTAAACAGGTGATCAGATTCGCATTGAAGCTCTGCGTGCATCCCGTAGATGCACTGACTCATGCGAAAACCAGGGTCAGAGAGAGACAGATTTGCCTGAATCATGTCCATGATGCGGTAATCTCTCTCCTCTGCGCTTTTGGTGAAGAGCAGCAGCTTCAGACAGTCCTCATAGCGCAGACCGCCGGTCGCCTCTTGGAGTTTTTCTGTCGGGAGCTGGAGACTGGCGGCAAAGCGCAGGAGGTCGCTGAGATCGCTCATCCAGCTCTCCCGGGTCTTGAACAGCGCAGCCTTCCTGCCCTCGAGCAGAAGACGGAGGTCCAGAAAGCTCTCCAGCAGGGCCCACGCAGTGATGATGAGGCACTCAACGAGCACAGAGAGTCCCGGAATCTGTGCGGCGGCTGTGATGGTTGCAGCAGTGAGACGCGCCTGCTCACGCAGCGAATTGTCCGACATGATACAGATAAAGTTCAGAGCTTCCCGGACTGCAAGCAGCTGGGTGAGTGCCGCGCTGAAATTCTCCCGCTCTGAGGAGGAGCCTGTGAGTGTGTATTCCAGCTGGCAGAGTATACCCTCCTCTCTCTGATCTGTGAAGCATGGAAGAAACTGTCCTGCGTATTCATCAACCGCAAGTGCGGTCAGAAGCGAGGGACCGGCGTCAGTCCTTGCAGTGACAGCTGTTCTCGAAGGAAAGTCGGAGCAGTCAAAGTGTTCAGCAGGAATCTCGCGGTCCGGCGGCAGCACAATGTTTAAGTACCCTCCGGCGGCGAGATCCAGTATCGCCTCGAGCAGAGATTCTGTCTCCTCGTTGTCTATGCCATGTGCTGCGCCGAGTGTGGGCAGGCGGATTGCGCACCAGCTCTCTGCGACCTCTGCCCAGAGCGCCGCCTCATCAATGCCATCACCCTCCTCATCATCTTCTGCGTCCTCTATGTACTCCTCTGTCTCTTCTGCGTAGCTGCGGACATCCTGAATGGCGCGGAGCAGGTATTCGTTGTCGTCGTCCAGGGAGTCGATCTCCAGTCGGCGGCTGCCGTCCTGATCGGCATATTCGTGGCAGGAGCTAAGCTGTTCCCTGATAATAGTCTGATTCTCCGGCTTAAGTCCCTCCAGCGCATCCCGGTGGCGCGCCTCGGTTTCTGCGAGATTTCTGCTGTAGCTATCGGCCTTTTTGTCGTAGCTCTGTATAAGCGAGGGCAGTGCCCGGATTGTCCCGGCAAGCTCAGAAGCGCTGCGCTGGAAGGCGGAATGATTGCCGTCCCGGAGTTCTGCTTCCGCTTCCCGGTGCAGCCTCTCCTGTGTGTCCAGATTCTTCTTGATTTTCATAATAGCCTTTTCCATGGCGATGGCCTCTCTGCTGCGGAGACCGTAGTCCTTCAGCACGGAGTCCATGGTCTGTGCCTCAGAGATCTGTTCCCACAGCTCCTCGGCCGAGGCGGGGGCAGTGTTCAGGTTGATCCAGCCGAACTTCAGATAGTCCAGTATCTCCTGCTCGAACCACCTCCCGCCCGCGTCCGTGAGAAAGGTCTTCTTGGTAATACTGATCTCCGGTGAACGGAGTGCGTACCATCCACAGTGTTCCAGATAGGGTCTTATAAAATTTTCCATCTCCCGTGTGCAGCTCTGATCATTCTCATAGGCATAGCCTATGATGCGGTAGCTGTCCCAGAGCTCTCTGTGATACTGCGAAAAGAGAGAGTTTATGGAGGCATCTGCCATATTGCGCACATAGAAGCGTGCCCCTGCAGTGCGTGCGCTCTCAGTGAGCGCGCAGATCATGGCACTACAGCAGGTAATAACAAGTGCGAGGAAGACTGTGACGGATCCGCGGTATTTCATTTCTTGTAAACTTCTCCTGCCTGAGATTTGATCTGACCAAAAATCGTGTTGAGCAGATTTGTGATAGAAGATTTGAAGATAAGTACCAGACTGATGAGTACAACCAGAATCAGAACCAGCTCAATGGTGGAGATACCGCTTTCATCCGCAAAGAAATCGTCGGGGAATGCGCTCTCATGTTTCAGCATTGTATTTGCAGTATTCACAGTTTCACCTCCTTTCTGATTTGTGCTGGCGCCAAGGCGGGTAATGCAGCAAGGCGCCGCTTTATCCCTGAACCGGACGGTATGCTCTCTCGGGACTTCTCTGTTTTCTCAAAAAGAGAGCATTGCCGGGACAACGATCATGGCCATAACGATGATCAGCATGATGAAGAGCGGAGCCAGAAGCTTGGTTCCTGCTTCCTCTCCCATGCGCCGGGCCAGATTTTTACGATCCTCCCATGCAAGATTTACTTCGGCGCTGAGGATCTGGCGGATATTTGCGACGCCTGTTCTGCGATTCTGCTCCAGTATTCCGGCGAGCTTCATATACTGACGAAGTCCGCAGCGCCTTCCGAATTCGTGATAGACCTTGCCCTCACTGCAGCCGGTTTTCAGCTTTGCGAGTGCCAGAGCCATCTCCTCGTAGGCGTGATGGCGGAGGGGCTTTGACTGAGCGGAGAGATCCCGCTCATAATCCGCCACGATGCTTGCCCAGGCGAGGCGTATCGTCATGCCTGCGCCGATAAATATCATGAGCTTTGAGACAATCTCAGGGTAGTCAAGGAGCATCTGGCGCTGGCGCATTTTTGCCTCAAGTCCGACGCGTTCTCTGTCCCGCAGTAGGAGCAGCAGCGCTGTGACTGCTCCCAGAATCAGAAATATCCAGCTGTTTGAAGGAGTCTGCTGCCGATAGGAGAGGGGCTGTCCCTCGTAGCTCTGCGGCAGTGTGAGATTCTCATCTGCGCTCTGCTCGATATCAAGTGTATGGAGAAAGCGAAGAAAGGCTCTCTGCCGGAGCTCTGCCTGACTCAGCTCGGGCGGAAGCACGGTGAGCGGGAGCTCATAGCTGCGGCTTCTTCTGCCCTCCACATCGCTTAGGCAGGCTGTGAGGGAGAGATCCCTGGCCTCTGTCAGCTCCTCATTGTATACGGTACCAAAGCTGCTCAGGAGCTCAGGATCAGACGAGATCCAATTCACCCGTATGCCATACTGCTCGACGTAGGAGGGAAGGGAGAGATCAGAGCGGATCTCTGCAAGGGAGGTATTGTTCCCCGGTATTGTCACAGCGAGCGTATCCATACAGGCGGTAAAGATATTTTCGAGCTCGCTGTCCAGATAGCTGCGTGCGGCAACAGGAATGTCAAGGGTCATCGCTTCTTTGGAGAGTCCCTCCACTGTGACTGTATAGCGCTGCTCCATATCGCCGTAGCCTCCGCGTGGGAGATAGCGTCCGTGCTTCAGAGCCCCGTGCTCCGGTGTCAGAAAAGCAGAGCTCAAGTAGAGCAGAAGGCCCGCAAGCAGGCAGAGAAGCTGAGACCGGTAGCGCCCCAACAGGGAGAGGAGAGACTTTTTTCTGTTCGGAGCATCCGGAGCTCTGGGACTGTGCACAGTGCGGCAGCTGGTCGCTGTGGTACCGGGAGCATTAGCCGCATTCTCTTTTTGGTGGAGAGGGGAATTTCTGTCGGCTGCTTTTTTATAAAGTTTTGCGCTGGGGGAACGCGTCCCCGAAAAGTGGAATGTATTCATAATTCTATATTCAGGATGCTCCATGCGAGATGAATTGAGAAGAGATAGGCAGCGAGACAGACAGTCATAACACAGCGGCCCAGAACAGAGGTGTACATGATGGAAAAGAAACCAGGTGAGCTCAGATTAATATAGAGGACGATGAGAAGCGGGACAGCGTTCATGATGCTCTGCTCAAAGCGCCTGGATGCAGTCATGGTCCTCAGCTCCTCTTTCACCTGAATGCGGTCACCTATGGTCTCTGCGCTGTGGTTCATGATGGCCACCAGTTCCCCGCCGCTTCGCTTTGCGATGCGCAGGACACGTGCAAAGTTCCGAATGTCGTCGATGCCGGAGCGCTCTGCGAATTCGTCCATGGCTCGCTCAACCGGCATATTCATGGATACCAGATGTGAGAGCTGGTCGAATTCCCTCACAATGAGCTCTGATCGATCGTACAGGAGAGAGAGCTCGTCCACGCTCTCCTTCAGAGCGTTTTCTATGGAGTAGCCTGCACTGAGAGAGGCGGAGAGAATAGAGAGCCCCTCGCGGAACTGCAGGAGCAGTCTTCTCTTTCTGGCAGGAATCAGCTCCCGTTTTTTATAGAGGGGGTAGAGCGCTGCGAGCGGAAGAAACAGAAGGAAAAAGAGGACACTTCGGTAGAAAACAAAGGCGAAGAGCGCATTGACTGCGACAGCCCGGAGCAGCAGAGTGCCGTATTCGCTACAGCTGAGGTGATACTCGTCATAATTCAAGGCCTGCTGCGTGGAGCTTGGTGCAGTTTTGAAGCTCGCCGACACGGACGAGGCTGCCCTCGACGCGCCCGGATTTTTTGCGGCTGTCTTCCTTTTCCCTGAAGCTGTAAAGCGTGTGAAGCTGAATCTCTCCATTGATGCACTCTCCTACTTCGGTGATGGACAGAACGTGACGGCTGCGATCCCGCAGCCTTCCGAGATGGATCATGATATCCAGTGCACCGGCAATCTGATTTCGTATCGCCGTGAGCGGCAGGTCTGCGCCGCAGAGTACCATGGTCTCAAGCCTTGAGAGCATATCCCGCGGGGAGTTGGCATGCCCGGTGGAGAGAGAGCCATCATGTCCGGTATTCATGGCCTGAAGCATGTCCAGTGCCTCCGGTCCGCGGACCTCCCCGACAACGATGCGATCCGGATTCATGCGGAGACTGGCGCGGATCAGATCTGCGATCGTGACCGCGCCCTCCCCCTCGGCATTCGGGCTGCGCGTTTCCAGCCGCACCAGATTTTTGATCTGTTTTAACTGAAGCTCGGCGGAGTCCTCGATCGTGATCACACGCTCATCATCGGGAATAAAGGAGGAGAGCGCATTCAGAAACGTGGTTTTCCCGGAGTTGGTGCCGCCGCTGATGAAGATGTTGTAGCCGGAGGCAATGAGCTTCTTTAAGAAGGCTGCGGCCTCCGGCGTCACAGAGCCGTAACCGATGAGCTTCTCCATAGTGATGGTATCCGGAAATTTCCGGATGGTTACGACCGGACCGCTGAGAGAGATGGGCGGCAGAACAACGTGTACACGGCTGCCGTCCTCCAAGCGGGCGTCCGCGATCGGCGTCGCTACATTGACGACCCGGTTTACGCGGCTCACGATTTGCTGGAGCATATCCTCGAGCTGCTCGTTGCTCTTAAAGCACTTGTCCCAGCGCTGTATGCGCCCGCCGGTCTCGACAAAGATTTCGTCTCGGCCGTTGACCATGATCTCGGTGATATCCCGCCGGTCCACGAGCTCCTGAAGAATATCCAGTTTACGAAACGCGTTAAAGAGAGAGGAGCGAAGAGAGATTTTGTCCCCGACGGAGAGGAAATGTTCCTGCTCCGCGGTCTGTATTCCTTCATCAATCATGGCGTACAGAGCTTCATCGCTGACATGTCTAAGATCGCTGAGCTCGATTGCCAGCTGCTCATGCAGCATATCGTAGAGATGGTTCAGATCCTTCATGTTACCTTCCTCTTGCTCTTTTTTGAGACTTTTGCATCTGCTGTCTCGCGTTACACAGGAAAGGACGGGGCAGAGAGCAAAAAGGTTCACCTGAAAATAAAAATATTGATTCCGAGACTCCAGGGGAGCAGATATCTGTTATACTGAAGGCAGTCAGTCTGAGAGCACGGAGGAAAAGTCATGAGAGATGAAAGCTGTATTTTCTGTAAGATTGCAAATGGAGAGATCCCCTCTGCAGTGGTGTATGAGGATGCACTCTTTCGAGTGATTCTGGATCTCGGTCCGGCATCAAAGGGGCATGCGCTGATTTTGCCGAAGGGGCACTACAGAGATCTTACGGAGCTTCCGGAGGAGCTCTGCGGGAAGGGCTTTGCGCTGGCAGGGCGGATAGGCGCTGCGATGAAGCAGGGTCTTGGTGCGGCAGGCTTTAACGTGGTGCAGAACAATGGAGAGGCAGCGGGACAGACGGTGTTTCACTTCCATATTCATGTGATTCCGCGTTACGAGAACGGCCCCGAGATGGTGAGCTGGATTCCGGGCAGCGCAGATCCCATGGAACAGAGACAGATCGCAGATACACTGGCGGCATTGCTGAAGTAAGGAATAAGGCGAGAGACAGAGCACGGAGATATTCAGATGGCATACAATTTAGTTGATGGGAAGCGGCACGCACCAGTGACACTCGCACTGCTGCTTCTTAATATTGTCTGTTTTTTCTGGGTGGAGCTGCATGGCTCCAGTGAAAATACGGAGGATATGATACGCTGGGGTGCGCTCTACGGGCCCCTTGTGTTTCAGAATCAGGAGTACTGGCGTTTCCTGACGGCAGCCTTTCTGCATTTCGGAATCGGGCATCTCGCGAATAATATGCTGATTTTTTTCCTGTTGGGAGACAATCTGGAGCGTGCGCTGGGGCATGTGAAGTATCTTGTCTTCTACCTGCTCTGCGCGGTCGGTTCCAATATATTTTCTCTGTTTATGGGACTTGAAGACATGGAATATACAGTTGGTGCGGGAGCAAGCGGAGCGATCTACGGCGTGATCGGAGGCCTTTTGTGGGCGTTGATCCGAAACCGCGGCAGACTGGAGGATCTCTCTACCGGGCAGATCGCCTTTTTTGTTCTCCTGTCGCTGTACTATGGATTTTCAGATTCCGGTGTGGACAATTCAGCGCATATCGGAGGGCTGCTGATCGGCTTTCTCCTCTCCATACTGATGTACCGGGTTAGAAAGAAAAGAAATAACAGAAATGAGGATTGGGACGCGGCTGATGTTGATGGAGAGCGGTGGTAAAGGCGGGGATGAGAGCTGCGCTTCAGCCAGTCATGCGCCGCATAATGGAGCCTCCGTTTTCGCGGAGCCAGAGACGCCGCGCCCGGTAATCGGGGAGCACGCGCTGTACCTCCGCCCAGAAGCGGGGCGAGTGATTCATCTCGATCCGGTGGCAGAGCTCATGCACGATCACATAGTCACGTATCTCCGCCGGAGCAAGCATCAGAAGACAATTAAAGTTCAGATTACCGCGGCCGCTGCAGCTTCCCCAGCGGCTTTTCTGATTCCGTATCGTGATGCGGCCGTAGCTGACGCCGACGAGCGGAGAGAACGCCGCGCAGCGGGCGGGAAAATATTGCATGGCCTGATCGGCGAGTACGGAGAGCTCCGTCCGGGTGAGTCGTGGCTGCTTGGGAAGCGCGTCACGCTGCCGCTTTTGCTCCAGCACCCTTTTGAGATGCGTCTCAAGCCACTGCTGCTTTTCTGAGAGAAAACGCCGGAGCTCTGCTTCGGACATACGAAGCGGAGCCCGGACAAGAATCTCTCCGTCCGGGCAGATCTCAAGCGCTATGGTTTTCCGCCGGCTGTGCAGCACGGTGACCGGCAGCTGTGCTGTGCGGCAGGAGGCGGAGACAGCTGACGCCTCAGCCGCCCCCTTACGCATCTTTATCGCTGGCGGTCGCGCAGCTTTCAAGAATGAGAGACAGGATGCGGTCGACGCCATTTCCCGCGTCGCTCTGCTCCATGGCATGGATATAGCGTGCGCGCGCCTCGTAGGTGCTGTGTACGGCGGAGAGCAGAGTTTCGGGCGTGAGCTCTTCCTCCATGAGTACAGAGGAATAGCCTTGCTTCTCAAAGGAGCGGGCGTTCAGAATCTGGTCGCCGCGGCTGGCTCTTGCGGAGAGCGGAATCAGAACATTCGGCTTCCGGAGTGACAGGATCTCACAGATGGAGTTTGCGCCTGCACGGCTCACCATGAGATCTGCGAGTGCGAAGTAGTCCTTCAGCTCCTCGGAGACATACTCAAACTGGAGATAGCCCGGCAGTGAGCGGAGGCGCTCGTCGAGATTGCCCCTGCCGCAGAGATGCAGCACGCTGAACTCCTTTAAGAGCTCCGGGAGCGCTGCGCGCACCGCCTCATTTACGACGCGGGAGCCGAGACTTCCCCCGATGACAAGAAGCACGGGCTTCTCTTCCGTGAAGGAGGTCAGAGAGAGAGCACGCTCACGGCTTCCGGAGAGGAGCTCCGCGCGTATGGGAGAGCCGGTCACAACGGCCCTGTCTGCGGGCAGGTATTGAAGCGTCTCCGGAAAATTACAGCAGATCTTTGTTGCGGAGCTGTAGGAGAGGCGGTTTGCGAGTCCGGGCGTCATATCGGATTCATGGATGATGACGGGAATGTGCCGCCGGTTTGCCGCCTTTACGACAGGGACGGAGACATATCCGCCTTTTGAGAAGACAATATCCGGCTGAAATTCACGGATAATATGGGAGGCCTCCGAGAAGCCCTTCAGAACGCGGAAGGGATCTGTGAAGTTTTTCAGATCAAAGTAGCGGCGAAGCTTTCCTGAGGCAATGCCGCGGTAGCTCACGCCCTCGCGCTCTATGAGCCGTTTTTCTATGCCCTCATAGGAGCCGATATACAGGATCTCAAAGCCCGCTTCACGCAGCTTTGGGAGCAGAGCGATATTCGGGGTGACGTGACCAGCTGTACCGCCTCCGGTCAGAATAATTTTTTTCATGGACGAACCTCCCGGGACAAGGTAAAATATAATATTATTGTAACTTTCAGAAAGGGAAAATGCAATGATCGGGATTATCGGGGCAATGGAGGAAGAGGTCGCGGGACTGAAGGCGCGTATGCGCGATGTGAAGAGGAGCGAGCGGGCAGGCATGAGCTTCTATCAGGGGCAGATCGAGGGGAAGGACTGCGTTGTGGTATGCTCAGGGATAGGAAAGGTAAATGCCGCCGCCTGCGCACAGATCCTTTCGGACTGCTATGCAGTGGACTGCATCATGAATACAGGTATTGCGGGAGGCGTGCAGAAGGATATCAATATTGGAGATATTGTCCTCTCGGTGGATGCGGTGCAGCATGATTTTGACTGCACAGGCTTTGGTTATCCGATGGGAAAGATTCCGCGCATGGAGACCAGCGTGTTTCGGGCGGATGAAAAGCTCCTCGCCCTTGCAGAGTCCTGCTGCAGAGAGGTCAATCCGGATATTGCTGTTTATCGGGGAAGAGTGGCAAGCGGAGATTGCTTCGTCTCCTCGACAGAGACAAAACAGCGGATCTCTGAGACATTTTCCGCCTCCTGTTGTGAGATGGAGGGGGCCGCGATCGCACAGGTTGCATGGCTGAACCGTGTGCCGTGGCTTATTATCCGTGCGATTTCAGATAAGGCGGATGGGACTGCAGCAGATCAGTACGACAGTTTTCAGGATGCTGCGATCCGGCATTTCCTGAAACTTACGCTGAAAATGCTGAGAGAGCTCTGAAAACTGCGTATATAGGATGAAAGTTTGCGGACAGCAGTTTGCGTCTTTCACTTCGTGTATTATAATGATTACAGGGTCATAAGCCTATCCCCACGGCAGGCTTGCCTGCCAGTGGGGATAAGGCTTCATGACCCGCCCCACATGTAGCACGAAGTGACGCAAAGGCGTCACGGGAGTGCGGAATGTGGCAGCGTTGCGGGAGCGCAGAGCGCGAAGCGACGCGTAATCATAGAAGGAGCTTAAAGGGAGTAACGCCCCCCGGCAGGCTTGCCTGCCAGTGGGGATAAGGCTTCATGACCCGCCCCACATGTAGCACGAAGTGACGCAAAGGCGTCACGGGAGTGCGGAATGTGG